>JABJPM010000003.1 GCA_018663865.1 Candidatus Woesearchaeota archaeon
TTCTGTTGCTTCTTCAGCAGGTTCTTCTGTTGCTTCTTCAGCAGGTTCTTCTGTTGCTTCTTCTGTAGATTCTTCAGCAGGTTCTTCTGTTGCTTCTTCAGCAGGTTCTTCTGTTGCTTCTTCAGCAGGTTCTTCTGTTGCTTCTTCTGTAGATTCTTCAGTAGATTCTTCAGTAGTAGGTTCTTCAGTAGTTTCTTCTGTTGCTTCTAAATTCTCATTCATCATATTTTCTTCCATTTGTAATCTACCTCCGTGAATAGTGATTAGACATAGTTTTGTTTTATAAAGATATTGTATATTAAATAGTTATTATAGAAAAAAAATAAAGAAAAAAATAAATTAGGATTTGTCCCAGACTAATCCAAATAAATTATCCATTGCTCCAGCAAAATATGGTGCATCTACCCAAATTCCCAAATCATAGGTCGGGTGTACATCCTTATCATCCATTACCATGAACATTACTTCTTTTCCATCGACTATGCAGAATCTAGCATTAAGATTATCTACTCCTTTTAATTTTGCAAATTTTTTGATATCTTTTACTTGTTCATCTTCAATTCCATCCATAGGTGCAGCAATTCTAACTTTTACTCCTTTCCTACTTAATCTGGAAATTGTTGGTCGCAAAGCTTCAACTTTTCTCAACACTCCTTTTGAAGTTGTCATTATTGTTACCGAACTATTTGCCCGCTTAATCATTGTTTCCAAATGATCGTAGATATTGTGCCTTCCTTTAATTGCTCCAGAAAGATCCGCAGGTTCAATATATTCTATCCCTTGGCTAAATAATGTGTTTAACTCTGCAAGTACATCGTTATTGTGCAAGTCTTTTAGTTTTTGTAAATTTTTATCTGCATCTACTTTCACAGATTTTTTTAATCTTTCAACAACTTCTTTTGGTTCTACTGCCAAATATTCTATTGGTTTACCAACTTTTAATGTTACAAATCCTTTTTTTTCTAAAGACTCTAAAACATCATATGCTCTTGATCTTGGAACTTCTCCAATTTCAGAAAGTTCTCCAGCTGTAGATTTTCCCCTCGATAACAATGCGGTCCAAATCCTAACTTCGTATAAATTAAGTCCAAAAAATTGTCTCAGTTTTGTAAGAAATTCATCTTTTACAATCATATATATCCCTCCGGTTTAAGGAAACCCTTTTTTTAGTTTATTACTAGTGAATAGCATAAACTATTAACAAATAGTGATTATGCCCTATTTAAATATTGTGGTGGTAAATTAGTTGTTATTTTATTTGCGTTGGGTTTTGAATATTTTTTCTACCTTTATTAAATCGTCTATGTCGGTGAATCCCAAATCTTTCCGCAAGTTTACTACTTTTGGGAATCTTAATGCATATCCTGATTTGTAAGTCGGAGACGTTTGTATTTCTTCATATCCAATCTCCAAAATTATTTTTGGTTTTAAAATTACATGTTTCCCGTCTGTTTCTTTTATTAATGGCTTTAACTCTTTTGTTAGTAGATCAAAAGTTATATCTGCATCTTTCTCCGATATTCCTGTTCCAACTTTACCAATTGTTAATAATTCATTTTTATCCCTGCATGCCAATGTGAATGAGGCTAGCCAGTTTGCCCTTTTTCCCTCTCCCCAATCTGCCCCGATTATTACCAAATCTAATGTTTCTTTTATTGGTTTTAATTTTACCCAACCTCCAACTCTCCTTCCTGGAACATATTTTGATTCCAAACTTTTAATCATTATTCCTTCATTCCCTTCCCCCAGGGACCTTTTATAGAACTCATTCATTTCTTTTTTTGAATTTGTTACTAATTTTTTTGTAATTGTTATTTTTGTTTTTTCCGATTTTATTGATTTCTCCAATATCTTTCTTCTTTTTTCTTGATCCAGATTTAGTAATGATTTTCCCTCCTCATTTAGTATATCAAAAACTTGAATCTCTACCGGTAATTTTTCTGCTACCTCAGATATATTATATTTCCTTCTAATTCTTTGGGAAATATTTTGGAATGGTAAATGTTTTTTTGTTTTTGGATCATATCCGACCAATTCGGAATCTAATATTGTGTTTTTCAATTTTACGTTTGATCTTATTATTGGTAAAATTTCTTTAAATTGATTTGTAATGTTTTCTAACCTTCTTGTGAATAGACTTATCTCGTCCCCTTTTTTATGAATTTGTAAACGGAACCCATCCAATTTATCTTCTATTAAAGCTGGAACTCCAACTGCATTAAATGCTTCTTCCGGAGATTCTATCCTTATTGCCAACATTGGATTTATTGGTTTTCCAATTTCCATTTTTAGTGAAGATAATTTATTATTTTTTGCAGCCAATGCAACTTCAGCAAAATCATTTGTCAAATTATATGCATTTTCGATTTGCCCTTGTTCTTTTTCGAATGCCAGAGTAATTGAATCTTTCATCACCCCAACTTTAACTCCAATTCTTAAATCCTCAATTATGGTCCTTATAATAAATTTTGCCTCATCGTTTTCTGCAGAAGTCAATAATTCTATGATATATTGTATTTTTTTTGTTACTGTCCCTTTGCCCTCTAACTCTGCAAGTTTCCTAATATTATTGAATACTTTTTCGATTGTTAATTTTTTTTTGAATAGTGATGTTTGTTTTGATTTTTGTATTTGCTCTTCGATTACAATTCCTAAATCTCCTTTTTTTACCCATTCTTTTTCTAATTTTGTTATTGAAACTCCAGTTGCAGAATTTATTGCTTTCAAAACCAATCTTGAGGACATTCCTGTTTTTCTTTCATCCCACTTAGGAAACACTATGCCTTGGAGCAAATAAATTACTTGTTTCAACTCTGATTCTTTAGTTTTTCTTAGAAGTTTTGAAATTATTTCTGTTTTCTCTAACCTTTTTGTTGTGGCCTCTAATGCATTGTATGTTTTTGTTAGATCAGAATAATCCATAGTTTAGTTTTATCTATTTAGAATATAAAGTTATTGATTGTGATCAGATTAACCTTTCTAAAGGGATCCTCTTAATCGAATCTAAAGGAGTAACTTGTGGTAACCAAACTTCTGGCGCAAGATATTGCCCACTATAGTTTGTTAATGGCATTGTTGAATTTAAATAATCATTTTTGAATATTTTTTCTGAATCTTCTATTATTTTTTCTATATGCTTGCATTCATTTGTTAAATAATATCCGTCATTTGTTAATTTTTCTTGGAATTTTGCCATGTCTATTCCTTTTTCATTTTCTAGCCTTCCTGGAGAATATAGGGCGTGATCTCGAATAAATGGCCCTTTTTCCCAGGTTATTTGTAATAATAATGGGACTTCACCAGAGGTATATTTCTCCAATCTTTCTGTTAATTTACATTCTGACCACCCTTGGTAGCTTCCCATTGGGATCCCAACCAGATATTCTTTGAATGGCATCATCTTTTTTAATTTCTCAGAAAGGTTTAATCTGAAATTATTTGGATTTGTTTTTGGTAACAAAAATCCTGAATTCTGTATGCTCTTCCAGCTTTCTTCCGAAGTAAAATGTAATATTTTCATATTGTTGTTTTTTATCGTTGGTTTATAAATCTTTTTATTGTTACCATTAGTTGGTGGTTTGAGTAACACTTATAATTTGGTTTTGTTTTTTGATTATATGGGTAATCTAGAAAATATTGTCAGTAAATCTGAAAAAATCAAGGATGGGCTTTTGGCAGTCTATCCGATTACTTGCTTAAGTGCAATTTCATCCATTATTGATTTGGGGTTTCCCAATGAATCTTCGTTTGACATTTCTACTCATATCTCGATAGGCGCTAGTTTTTACATGGGATTTTCTGAAGAGCAGTATAGAAAAATTGCCGCAGTTGGCATCATTGCTTCTACGTACCTTCCAAATATTGGGCAATATTTTTCTGAAGCATTGTCAGAAAACTTCGAACAGAAAATTGGTATGAAAATTGTGGGTACGATAATAGGATATAGCCTTGGATTTGTTTTAAAAAAATAAAAAAAAATAAAAAATAACTCTAAAAAATAAACATTAATAATAAATAATTAAGCTTACTCTTCACTTGGGTTAACATTAACTGCTTTTGGTCCTCTGTCTCCATCCTCTACATCAAATGTAACCGGATCATTTTCTTGTAATCTTACATTGTCTGCAAGACCTGAAATGTGTACAAAGTATTCGTTTCCATCTTCTCCGGAAATAAATCCAAAACCTTTTTGTTCGTTAAAAAACTTTACTGTTCCTTTCATTTATTTTTCTCCTGATAATTTTACTAATTATCTGTTTTCAATTGAGTCCTTCCCTTTATAAATCCTTCCATTTGGATAAAAATTAACAATATAACACTTCTTTTTCGAAATTTCCCAATGGCACTATTCCGTTTATGTATTTAATGTCTAATCCAGTTGGTAAGTAGATACATACCTCTTCTTCAGGTACATCTTTTCCATCTTCAATCATTAACTCTAAAATATTTGATCCATGTCCAAGTAAAACTCCTTTTCTTGAACTTGCAATAGATAGTTGTTTTCTAGCCATCTCTTCTGAAATTCCCCTCTCGTAGAGATTTAAATTGTATTTTTCCAATTCTAATGTTCCATAATCCATCAGATCCATCATGCTTATCTCTTCAGAAAGATCAGGAAATTTTGAATCTAAATAATGTTTGAATGCTACTTGTCCGGCATATAATTTTGATATTTCCATAACGTCACCTTCCCAGGATTCCAAATCCTCGAATTGTGTTGCCATTCCAGGTTTTTTTAGTTTTTCTGGATTGGGCGTAAAAAATAAATAATTATCATATGTTTCGTTTATTCTGAATTTACTGAATTGTTCTCTTTGTAATTTGTTTTTTTCTAGTAATTTTAGAACGCCTTCAATGCTTGTTCCATGCACTAGTGCAGTTTCATCTTTATTTAATGCTGTTTTTATTAACGGATTCATGAATTTAAACAATCTTCTGCATATTTAAAGGTTACTATTTGTTAGTAGTAGTTTATTTTTTAATGAAAGAGTTTATAAATAACTTGCAATTGTTGATTTATATGAATAAACTCAAAAAAATAATTGTGTATGGTGCAATTGCTTCGAGTCCGTTTATTTCTAGTAATGCTCTTTATGCAAATGATGCCCCAAAAGATAGTCTTGCAAATAATTCTGAATATGTTGCAGAGCTTGAACAGCATCCATTATTGAATAGTTTTTTTGATTCCTATCATCAAGAAAATAAAATTGATTTTTATAATCTAAATGAGTTTGATGGTAATGATTCTGTTGTCAAAGTTAATCGTTTGGAGAAAAAACTTAATGATGATTTGGATTTTTTTATAGAATCTGAAAAAAACAAAATTAGTGCCGGATTTAAAATTAATTTTTAGTTCGAATAACTTTTTGAAATTCATCAAAAAATTCTGATTTTATAATTTTGAAACTAAAAAAAAAATTAATATTTGGTGAATTTGTCAGATCCATCATTTAGATATAGGGTTATATCCCCCTTATCTGTGCCATAATTTTTAACAGTTGCGAGATCTATGTCTCCATCGTTGTCAAAATCTGCAGCAGCTAGGCCCATTGCGCCTCGATGAGCAGGCAGAGGGACTCTAGCAATTGGCCCCACTAATGAATAATTTCCTAGCCCATCATTTCTATAAAGCGATACTATCCCTTTATCAGTGCCATAATTTTTAACAGTTGCGAGATCTATGTCTCCATCGTTGTCAAAATCTGCAGCAGCTAGGCCCATTGCGCCTCGATTACTAGGCAGAGGAACATTTGCTATTTTCCCCTCCAGATTATATGTGAAATGTGTTTGATCCTGTGTATCTTGTTTGCACCCAATTAGGCTGGTTGTCAATGCTCCTGCCAATACTATTCCCTTTAATGTTTTATTTAATTTCATAAAAATGGGAATTTAATGGGCCTTATAATTGTTTTTATTTTGATTATTAACAACTAAATAACATAAAAATTTATAAATAAATAT
Organism: Candidatus Woesearchaeota archaeon; assembly: GCA_018663865.1. Lineage (GTDB taxonomy): Archaea > Nanobdellota > Nanobdellia > SCGC-AAA011-G17 > PNOQ01 > JABJPM01. The sequence goes on from JABJPM010000003.1 coordinate 5,962, forward strand.
TTTGAAAATAAATGATAACTAACAGGGAGTTTAAAATGGCAGTAGAATATGGTGAATTTAAAGGAAATAAAATGATAAAATTGATAGGTGAACAAGATGCTGAATCGAAATGGCCTTTTAGTTTTGGAAAAATGAAAGCTAAGTTAATAGTGGAAAATTTTGAAGCAATAAAGAAATTTTCTGAAGAAGAATAATTTCTTTTTCTTTATTTTTGGTAAATTAGATACTTTGCTTTTTTGGATGATTATTTTGCTTGCTTTTATATTTTCTCACCATTATTTGCCTAAATTGAAATAATTTAGAAAAGTTTATATAGATATTTAATTATTATTTAAGCAAAAGGAGTGTGATAATCAAATGGATAATAAAATAATAGGAATTGTTATTGGAGTTTTAATTTTAGGAGTAGTTATTTTTTCTGGAATAAATAATCCTGAATTGAGTGCACCAATGGAATTGAATTTTAAAGATAAAATTGGAAGTACTGGATTAACTAATCCTGAAGTAATACAAACAACGGGCATTATTGTGTATGGGCATGGCGGATGCAGAGGCATTGAAGACGTAACTTTTCATTATTCTGAAGGTGGAGTGCGAAGAGGCATGTCCTGCGGTACACAAATTGCTGAATGTAGCGGAGAATTTTATGGCCCAATATATGGGGATGGTTATCGAACCTCTGGAGTTAGTTGTTAATTTTTTTTCTTTATTTTTGTAATAAAATTCCTTTTTTGAATAGCTGATTAACTTGAATTATTTGTGTTGAAAACTTTTTAACAAACTTTTTATAAAGATAGGTATTGAATTTAGAATATATTAATATGGCAATTATATTTTATTCAATCTGTGGAGAAGGTAGGGGGCATGCAATTCGTAGTGAAGTTGTTATTAATCATTTATTATCTGAGGGCCATGAATTGGTCTTATTTTCATATGATCGTTCCTTTGATTATCTTCATGATACTTTTAAAACAAATAAAAAAGTGATTGATTTCGTGAAAATATCCGGGGTTAATTTTGTTTATGATAAAAATAATTTTAAATTGGGAAAAACTATTGTTCGTGAATCGAAAAAAATTCCCTCCCTTTTAATCAGGAATACCTCTCTCTTTTTGGACATGATGTTAAAATATAATCCTTCCTTAATCATAACCGATTTTGAACCTATATCAAATAAAATTGCAAAACTAGTTGGAATCCCATTAATATGCATAGATAACATAAATTTTATTACGAAATGCGAAATAAATGAAAAATTTAGGGATTCTGCCCTCAGGCAATTTACTAAACATATTCTTAGATTTAATGGAAATTATAATTTTATTACTTCGGTATTTGATGTACCTCTGAAAAAAAAATATAAACGAAATACATACTTAGTTGGCCCAATAATGGGGAATTGTTTTAGGGACATTAAAATTACTGAGGAAAATTTTATATTAGTATATCAAACAACTGGGTCCAACGATAAGTTATTGAGTACCCTAAAACAATCTGATGAAAAATATATTATTTATGGATTTAATAAAGAATATGTTGATGAAAATTTAATATTTAAAAAACAAAGTAGGCAGGGATTTGTAAGGGATCTTAGTTCTTGTAAGGCAGTTATAACTAATGCGGGTTTTACTTTGATTAGCGAGGCAGTAACTTTGAAAAAACCCATTTATTCAATACCTGTTAAGGGTTTGATTGAACAAGAAATCAACGGATACTATGTATCTAAATCGGGATATGGCATATCTTCCAATGAGATTAATGGAACGGATTTGATGCAATTTTTAAACAATTTAACTAATTATAAAAAAAATTTATTAGATAGGGACTATGATAACAAAAAATTATTTAATTTGTTAGATGAAAAAATTGAGCATCTTACCAAAGTGTATAAAAAAGCTTCTAAATTGAAAGTTATGCTCAAAATTAAAGAAATCTATAATGCGAAAATTTGGGAAGTGAAAATAGCTGATTAACTTGACATTGCATTTAGCTAAAAGTTTTAGAGCATATTTTGATATCCTTTGGAAAACTTCAAAGAAATGAAAAAAATAGTGGGAGTTTTATTCCCCATTATTTTTTAATTTGCCTCCGTCAGTCATCAATAATTTTATACCCCTTTTCTTCAAGGACTTCAAAAAGTTTATCCATGTCTACTTGGTAACTGTCGTCAACCCTCCTATCTTGTAGGGTGGATGAAGGATAAAATTCCATTTTTCCATCATATGACCTTTTAGTGTGTGCCAAAATTTTGTGTTCTACAACTCGATCACCCTCATCCATCATGGATTCTAATCTTGTTGTAACTGCCTTATGATACTTTCTTTCGAAAGATTCCTTGGCCTGTATTTTGGAAAGATAGAGTGGATTAGATTTGGCACTCACCCAATCAATTTCCTCGTGAAATATTGAATCGCCCTCCCTACGGTAATCGCTTGGAAGCCCAAGGATGTATTTTTTCCCTTTTTCACTTTTAAATAAGATTACATCTTCAAGTTCATATTCATGCTGCTTTCCCTTCCTGTCAAGTATGAGGGCCCTTTCAAAATCTTCACTTTCTTCATGTAAAATAATTTCATAGTCTTTCGCTTCAGTTTCATATTCTCCTGGATGCCCCATAATTTCACTTTCAGATCGTATTAAATCATCTAAACCGACCTTGTATGCTGCCTTACTTAGCACTTCTAAGTATAACCTTGGATGGCCAAGTTTCCATTCAGTGGTTGGAAAATAATCATAAGTACCGCAAGAGCTCAACTCCGAATGATGTATTAACCAAGTGTTGGGAACTGCAGTACTGGTTCCGTCGAGAATGCTTTTTTGTTCTTGATATATCCTTTTTATTTTGTCAATTATTGTCATTTTGTTTTTCCTCCTTTTTTAACAAGTATATGCTTGTTATAACTATATAGTGGTGTTTTAACTATATTAAACCTTTTATCAAAACCTTATCTTTTTTACAAAAGATTTATAAATAACTAATAATAAAGATGAATATGATTAAAATAACTAAAGCTGATAAAATCATACTTTCTATGCTAGAAGATGACTCTAGAACCCAAGAGAAAGATATAGCCAAACAATGCAATCTATCTAAGGATTCAGTAAGATATAGGATAAAAAGATTAGAAAATAAAGGAATTATCAAAGGGTATAGTGCATTGGTAGATTACACCAAGATGGGCCATCATTTAGTAAAATTATATCTTTCTATAAACTCGCGTACAGATATAAAAGAAAATTTAATTAAATTTGCAGAAAATAAAAAAGAAACATTTTCAATTTATGAGAGTGTAGGGCAATGGGATATTTGTATGACTTTTTTTGTAAAAGATATGCAACAATATTATACCATAGAAAATGAAATATTGAATAAATGGGGAGGGTACATTTCACATAAAGAATTTTTAATAATGTTGGGATCAGAGTTATATAGCCATAAAATGTTCTTAGAAAATAGAAAAAGTAAAACAAAAAAGATTTTTGGTCCAAAAACAAATCGTAATTTGAATGAATTGGATCATCATCTTATTTTAGAATTAATAAAAAATTCAAGGCAGAGTGTGTTAACTTTAGCAAAGAAGTTTGATAAAAGCCACATAACTGTAACCAATCATCTGAAAAAATTAATAAATGAAAATATAATCTATCCTAGGGCGTCAATAGATCATGAAAAATTAGGATTGAAAAATTATAAGTTATTTATAGAAACTTCAAAATATAACACTCAAATAGAAAATAAGATGATGACATTTTTAAAATTAGTACCGAATACTTTCAATATAATAAGGGTCATAGGGGATTGGAAATTAGAGGTGGAAATACTAACTAAGGATTATAAAGAAGTAGAAGACATAACAAGAAACCTGTATGGGAACTTTCCAGAGAATATAAGAAATGTCAAATTATTTGTCATAAGTAAAGAACAGTTTTATCCGGGGATAAGATTATAACATTCCTTCTTTATCCAATTCCTCTAAAACAGAAATCATAACTAAAGGAAAATTAATTGACGCATCTCCAATCACAGTTACTGCATCTGAATCATCTTTTATTTTTCCCCAAGATTTGGCTTCATTAGTTGTGGCGCCGGACATTGATCCAGAAGAATATCTCGCAGTGGTCATATAAACTGCATAATCTATACCTCCATTAAGTAAACAAGCTAAGATAGCATGATGTTTTGAAATACTTCCGCCCAAACTAATCAATCCTTTTTTCTCATCTTGAGATGTACTAAATAAAATATTTTGAAAATCCTTAACAACATCTACAATAAAATCTTCATGGTCTTGTTGAAACATGAATAAGTGAAATCCAAAAGATCCATCAGTTACCGCTGGACAAAATATCGGAACATTTTTTTTAGCTGCCTGAAATAAAATAGAATCTTCATCTTCCAAAGTTTTACCAATTTCTAAAAATATTTCAGAAGGAGTCCATCTTTTTTTAATAGAATATAATTCTTTCAAATAAGGTCTCATCAAATCCTCAAATTTTGCATAAGATTCAGAACGAATAAACAAATTACCCACCCTATTCACTCCTTTTTCATATAATTCCACATCATCAGAATTAAAGTCCCCAATAACAAATTCTTCCTTATGTGCCTTCATTATATCTTCCTCTATTCCGCCTACGGTTGTTACAACTACATCCACTAAACCTAATTTAATTATTTGAGCAAAAAAACCTCTCAAACCAGAAGTAACCATATTTGAAGTATAAGTTAAGTAAATTTTACAACCATCTTTTTTCATTTTAATAATTGTTTCTTTAGCTTTCTCTAACTCAATAGATTGGAAACCTACATTTCCCAAAGAATTAACTAACTCATTTACATTAATTCCCTTTTTCCACTTCAAATCTTTTACTATTTTCATTAAAATTGAACTAGAAATTTAGTTTTTAAATGTTTCCAATGATTAACGATTACATAAATTCTTGTAATCCAGTGTAATGTTCTTTTCTGAATCATCGATAATTAAATAATCTCCTTCAAACCATGCCCCGGGATTAATTACATGCCTCTTACTATCAACTAACTCAAATTTTCCACCCTCGGTAACAAAAAGACTCTCCGAATATCCACTCTCAACTTCAAATCCATACATCCTTTGATGATCATGGCCCCGGATTAATATATCATATCCCTTTTCTTCCATTTTTTTAAAATTTTTCGGATAATCTACTTGGCCCCAATTCACCCTGAACCATAGATCTTCAATATTTTTTGGACAATCTAGATAGCTGAATGAGTTTCCATCAAGTCCACCATGTACAACATAAGTTGAATGATTCAATCCTATTTTTGTTTCTATACCATTACTTTTTCTATTTATTAAATTGAAAATATACTCTTTTGCTATTGAATCTTCCTGTAATTCTGAATGTAATTCTGAAATTGATTTTCCTTGTTTCTCCAATGTTCTAGAATGAATGTGGTCATTGTGGAATACTGCATAGTCATGATTTCCTGGAACTACAATTATTGGTTTTTCTTCTTTAATGAATTTTTTCTCCAAATCCATAAAACTCCTTATAGCTTTTACTTGATCAAAATCACCTAAACAAATTAATGAATCAATTTTTTCAGCATTGATTATTCCTTCGAGCTCCCCGGATCTCTTTCCATGGATATCTCCGAATACTAAATATTTCATAATAATAAGAATTATAACTTACTTATTAATGCTCTCAATCGTACTTACAATCTCTTTCCAGGAATTTGCATGATACAATCCCGCCTTATTTATTTCTTGATCTCCCCAACCGTAATTTCCATTTAAATTAAATAATATACTTTTGACACCAGCCTCGATGGCCTCATAACAATACTTTGGGCGATCATCCACCAATAAATCTACTCCGCGCTCACTACAAATTTTGGCTTTATTGCTGTCGCTTTTTCCAACCCATTCCCCGGTCAAATAGAGGTCACTTATTGAGTCTCTGAAATATTTATCAATTGAATTTTGAGTTATTTGTTCTAAGTAATCCGTCCGTGCAGTTAATGCAATAATCTCATGTTCTTCACCGAGAAGATGTATACTTTCTACGGCACCGGGTACTGGAGATAATTTTTTCATTATTTTAGTATCATAAAATTCAAAAATCCTGTCCACATATTCCCCATTTGGGCATCCAAGTTTTTCACCCATATCAAAATTATTCAAATCGGTTGGTTTCACGGATGTACCATATGTCAAATTATGCCATTTCAAAAAATATGGTATGAATTTTATGATTGTTTCATCTACGTCTACTGCAATTAACATTATTTGGGTAACTTCAAAACCTTTATAAAAGTTATATTTTCAGGTATTTCTATGGAAATACTAAGAAAGATGGTTCTCCCCTACTTTGATGAGGGAGATGGGCATGGGTTTGATCATGTAGAAAGAGTTTATAATCTAGCTTTGAAAATCTCGGAATCCGAAAATGTGGATGTTGATATTGTTAAATCTGCAGCTTTACTCCACGATATCTGTAGAAAGCAAGGGGGCGAAACAGGCCAATGCCATGCAATTGAAGGTGCTAAATTAACGCCGGAGATCCTTAGAAAAATAAATTTTCCTGAAGATAAAATTGAAAATGTTGTGCACTGTGTAAAAGTTCATCGATATAGCAATGGATTTGTTCCAGAAACTAAAGAGGCCAAGATTCTACAAGATGCTGACAGACTTGATGCGATTGGTGCAATAGCAATAACTAGAATAATTACTCATGGCATAAAACATAATATGCCAATTTATAATCCTAAAATAAAACCGAGTGAGGGATATAGTAGTAAATCGGAAACTTCAATAAATCATTTCTATGAAAAAATACTAAAATTGAAACCTGAAACATTTCACACTAAATCTGCACAAAAAATTGCCAAAGAAAGATATTTGTTTACTCAGAAATTTGTTAATCAAATTATTGATGAATGGGATGGGAAAAAATGAAAACATTCCTCAATCTCCCGAAATTTGAGGAAGCGCAAATTGCGATTTTGCCAGTTCCATTTGAATCCACAACATCCTATAAAAAAGGAACAAAAAATGGCCCTAAAGAAATTATTGAGGCTTCCAATGAATTATACTTATATGATCCTGAATTGAAAATTGAACCATATAAAATTGGGATTACAACCTTGAAAGAAATTAAAAAATTAAAAGAATTAGAAAATTTGAAAAGTGATAAATTTATTATCGCCCTTGGTGGGGAACATACAATCACTTATCCTCTAGTGAAAAAATTTCCACAAAAAGACCTTTCAATACTTCAAATAGATGCTCATGCTGACCTGAAGGATGAATTCGATGGTTCTAAGTTGAGCCATGCATGTGTTATGAAGAGAATTTCCGAATTCAATAAAAATATAACTCAAGTCGGGATTCGAGCATTGGATAAAGATGAATCAGACTATATCCAAAGGCATAAGATAAATACATTCTTTGCCCATGAGAAATTTGATGTAAAGAAAATCTTGAAAACTTTGAAAAAAAATGTTTATGTGACAATTGATTTGGATGGTTTTGATCCAACTGTCATTCCAGATGTTGGGACTCCAGAGCCGGCAGGATTACAATTTAAACAAGTCACAGATTTACTGAAAGAAGTTTTTAAATATAGAAATGTTGTCGGGGCTGATGTTGTAGAGTTATGCCCATCAAAAAATTCTGAACTGTCTGCATATTCATCTGCAAAATTAGTTTACAAATTAATTGGATTTAAAGCTGTTAATTCTACCAAGAATCAATACTAGATTTTACTTTCTCTGACCATGTTTCGATTATCTTTTTTACTATATTTCTTATATTTTGTTTTGAACTAAGTTTATAGTTAAATAAATAGCCACCGTTATCCAAATTTTCTTGAGATCTAATTAAGATATCTCTCTCTTTTAATTTCTTAACTGCTTTTTGAATTGTTGTTAAATTTAAAGATAATTCCTTTGATATTTCTTCACTTGTAAAATAATTTTCTGGATTATCTATGAAGAATCCAAGTATCTTGTATTCGGATTTGGTTAAACCCAAACTACATTTGATTATATTTTCAATATTAAATGTTTTGCATGCGAAATCAATCATTGTCATTATCCTTTCTTTCTATTTTTATTGCTTTTCCATTGATAATTGCATCTGCAATTTTTTCTCTTCCGGATTTTAATATTCTTGAAAAAGTTGGTTGAGATACTTGCATCTGTTTTGCAGCAATTTCTTGGGGAATTTTTTCAAGATCCATAAGCCTTATTGCTTCAAATTCCGAAATATTTAAACTAGATTCCTCTAATTCATTAATTTTTTTTCCAGAAGGTTTGAAATAAGAAGAATTTGGTCGACCAAATATTCTTCTTTGTTTACATGGCCTAGGCATTTTAGTTAATTACATCCTTGGGCATTTCTTCGTTTTTGACCCCTACATCCTTGACCATTTCCTCGGACAATAGGTTCTGCATTCTCGCATTTACCTTCTTGTCTACCGGTTTTTGGCCCTTTCCCATTAGGTCCTGTTCCATCTCTGTTTGGCATTTTTAATTTTCCCCCATATTTAGTTATGAATACATATTCATAACTATTTATAAATCTTTCTAAGTACTTCTAAAAAAAAGAAAAAAAATTAGGATAGACAATCTATCCCATTTTTACTTAATATTCCTGAACATCTACCTTGCCTAATGAACAAAATAGTGAACAGCAATATTGCCACAAATGTTGCCGCCAGTATTGTTAGGTATAACAATAAACTTGGCACAAATACAGCATATACAAAACTACCTAAAACCGCATATGCGACTATCGGACAGACTAATCCCCATTGACTTACATAAAACTCTTTCTTAAAAAAGTACTTAGTGAAGTAATCTTTCAAGAGTGAAAGTCCAAATAGTAAATACCATGTTTCAAATGCAAATGCTAGAGTCATAACTAGTAAAAAGTATGGCCCCATATGCATTGCGAAATGTTGCTCCAGGTAGTGTCCAATTCTGAACGCACTAATAGCTAACAAGGTCACATTAGGTATTACCATTAAAAAACTTGGTAAAAACTGTTTTTCAGGCAATCCTTTTGCTGCATAATGACTCTTGAAGATCGAGATAACCTTGACTGTCAATAAAAATGCAGCCATTGTTCCCGAGGTCATAGACATGAATGCTGCAGTGTGTGCGATACTTGCATCCTTTGCTAAGGCGGCTATTCCTGTACCGGTTACAGTCAACATAGTTAATGCGAATGGATGTAGTAACCAACCAAAACTAATTTTACTAATGTCGAAATCTTCCTCAAATGCGATTTTTAATAACTTTATATCGAACCTCATTAAGGCAACCCAGATTATTCCCCATACAATTAATGCTGGAAGCATTACGGCTTGCAGGTTATCTGCAAAAGATTGTATGAAAAATCGTATTGGACCTATAAATACATTTAGCGTCATAGATATTGCAACAAATGGCGCCAATAGTGCTGTATTTTTTAATGGATCTTTTAACATTTCTTTATATGCGTCTGTTTTTCTCCACTTATTGAATTTCTTGAATAAGCCAACCATTAATACAATGTGAATAATTGCAAAAACAGCCATTGCCACTTCTAAAAATCTGAAAAGTAGTTCGTTAATTAATGATAAACTCCCATGTCCCATCTGAGATATCGTTACTAATCCTTTTCCATGTTCAGTAGTATACTGAAAAATTGCAAAAGGTATTACCGATATTCCTCCGGCACCAAGAGCCATCAAAAACATTAATGGATTAAATTTTTCCCAATTCATTTTTTATAATTCCTCCCTATAAGAACTGATAAAAAACAGAAGTACTATTTAAACCTTTTTGAGTACTTCGATAATTTCAATAAAAATATCAGTACTCTCATTTAATCCTTAGAATTTTTTTCCCAAATATATCTTTAACTGTCTCTGTATAAGTTATATGGTCCAAACCTTCCAGGCATTTCTTTAATCTTGGGAGTTCTTTTCGATACAGGATTCCGTGATAGACTTTCCTTGTATTCCCCAGGTGCGTGTATATCCTCTGAGTTCTTGTAAATATGAATCCTGCACCATTTAATCTTTTGAATAATTCTTTCGAATCTCCCTTTGCCACTTTTATTGTTGCAGTTATGAATCCTAGTGCTATTTTTTCTTCAAGTTTTCCACCCAAAATATATCCCACCATAAAACCAATACTTAACATGACAATGATTGGGATCCCGGAGGCATTACTCATCAAATTCTTAAATACTAATAAAAATAGAAAGGAGTCTATTCCCAAAAATATTACTGCTAGAGTCCTATTTCCCCTCAATTCACTGAGTTTTGAAAAAGTATTAATTATCTTTATTAATACTGCTACTCCAAACATCAATACTAGATCTAATATCATTCTGGTTTTTAGTTAAATATTCACTTTTAAATATATTGTTTTTATTAGAGAAATTCGTCAGAGATTCTGTTATTGATTTCGCCTTTTAAATTTTCAGAAATCAGAGCAATATCTTGTTTTTTACTTAATAAATATGCCAATTTGATAAATGCTACTTCAGTTAACATGTCCCCTCCGGAAAGAACTATCTTTTGTAATTCCCTTCCTGTTGAATAAACATCCATGTTTACTCTCCCAAAAATTGTTTGAGATGTCATTATTAATGGCATTTCCTTGTTTAATTTTTTTAATTCTTTTAATATTTGGGGGTTTTCATTTATGGGAAAATGTCCAAGTCCTGTCCCCTCCAAGATCATCCCATCAAATCCATTGAAACAACTAATCTCTTTTGAATTTAAATTTGGATGCGCCCTCAGAATACCAATTTTTAATTTTTCATTAAATAAATTGGCTTCGGTGTTGGAATCTTGTTTTTTTCTGAACCTATTGTCAACTATCTTAATTTTTCCTTTTGTATTTACTAATGCATATGGTTTTCCATTTACTGCTTGGAATGCATCTCTTCTAGAACTATGAAATTTTCTAGACTTTAATCCTGGTAGAATTGCACATTCCCCATCATCCATTGAAGAATGCATGCAGATTCCAACTTCCGCGAAATCAGAATTTATTATGAATTGTGTAGCACAGATCATGTTTATTGCTGCATCCGAGCTACCCCTGTCTGAACTTCTCTGAGATCCAACTAAAATTACTGGAAATCCCAAATTTTCTAACATGAAGGATAGTGCTGCAGAGGTATAGTGCAGAGTGTCAGTCCCATGAGTTATGATTATTCCCTCGTAATCTTTTGCTTTTTTTATTTCCTTAGCTAAAATATTATAATCTTTAAAGCCCATATCTTCTGAAAAAATATTTGAAATTAATTTTGTTTCAATATTTGCAATGTTTCCCAATTCCGGAATTAGTTCCAATAGTTCTTCTGGTTTAAATTTGGCAATTACTCCTCCGGTTTCATATGAAACTTTTGAAGCGATTGTTCCCCCCGTGTGCAATATTAATATTTTTGGTAATTTCTTATTTTGTTTTATTTTTGTTGATTTTTTAACTAATTTTGTAGCTTTCTTTAAGATTTTCTTTGATTTTATATTTTTCTGATCTATTCCAATGTTATATCCTGAACTTAATTTTAGAACTAATTTTCCAGAGATTGAATCTGGCATTAAAATTCCCTTAACTAATCTGGTAGAAGTCTTAATTTCTATGTGATCGCCTGTTTTCATAAATTTAATTTGACATTGTAATTTAAATAGTTTATTGTTCAGTTTTTCTTTTGAATTAATCTATTTACTAGAACATATACTTTTTAATCTAAAAACATTTATAAACAATTAGAATTAAAATATAACTAGGTCTTACTTTCGAACGGTTTTTGGCGATTCCGAACGGAAAATAATAAATATTACGTATTAAGTAACAGGTCTTAGTTTTTGCTATCTCAAAAAAAGCGTTTTAATTTGGCGATTAAACAACTTTTTCTTAGAATGAAATTAAATTCACACATATATAAAATTTGTTGTGATGCAACATATAAAAAAGGGGGAAATGAAAAAAAATGGAGTTTATAATACAAGACGCATTAAAAAATGTAGACACGAATGATAATGACAATGATTTGCAAGTAGGAAAAGCAAATATGAAGGTAATCGGTACCGGTGGTGCTGGAGGAAATATTGCTTCCTGGTTATATAAAAAAGGAGTAAATGGGGCAGAAGTCATAATCGCAAATACTGATAAGGCACACCTAGATATGTGTCAAGGTGATAGAAAAATACTTCTTGGAAAAGAATTAACAAGAGGACTTGGGGCTGGAGGAATGCCTGCTAAAGGTAGAGAGGCGGCACAAGAGAATAATCATGAATTGAGAGAAATTTTAAGAGATACTGATATGGTATTTATTACTGCAGGAATGGGTGGTGGAACTGGTACTGGTGCTGCACCTGTTATTGCTCAAATGGCTAAAGAAGCTGGAGCGATTGTTATTGCGAATGTTACAATGCCATTTAATATTGAAAGGGCAAGATGTGATAAGGCTGAATTTGGTTTGCAAGAATTGAGAGATGTTTGTGATACAGTTATTGTGATGGACAATAATAGATTATCTATGATTGCTGGACAATTGCCTTTACAACAAGCTTTTGCAGTAGCAAATGAATTACTTTCTACAATGATCAAAGGAATAGTTGAAACAATTGCAGTTCCAAGTTTAGTAAATCTAGATTATGCAGATGTGAAGACTATTATGACTGGAGGGGGAGTTTCAGTTGTAGGAATTGGCGAATCAACAACAGAGAATAGAGTTGAAGAAGCAGTTAAAAAAGCACTTTCAAATCCACTATTGGATGTAAAATACGAGGGAGCCACTGGAGCATTGATTAATATTTCTGGAGGAACAGATTTATTATTAGATGATATCGAAAAAATAGGGGATATGGTCACTGGCTCATTAGATGAGGATGCACTAGTAATTTGGGGTGCGAGCGTAGATCCAAGTATGGATGGAAAATTGAGAGTAATGACCATTGTTACAGGTGTTCAGTCACCGTATATCCTTGGTAAAGTCGATAGAGCTCAACAAACTGCCGAAAAAGCTAGCGAGATGAAAAGTATGCTGGGAATTGACATAATCAAGTAGTGGGATTAACATCATTCATTTTTACCCCCATAAGTTAACTCACTACCTTGACTTTTTTTGAGAGGGAAAGTCCCTCTCCTTGTTTTTTTTAAAAATATACTTCAAACTTACTAAATGTTTATAAATCATAATTCTAAAAATTAAGATGTTGTACTAAAACACAATATGTTGTGTTATAAAAAATAAATAGATACAACATATTGAAAAATGAGGTGTCCATTCTGCAATAGTCAATCCATGAAAGTGGTTGACAAAAGGGACCATACGGAAGATTCTGTACGGCGAAGACGTGAATGTATTGATTGTGAAAGAAGATTTACAACTCATGAACGAATAGAGAATATAGATTTGAGAGTTGTTAAAAAATCGGGAGATCGCGTTACTTTTGATAGAAATAAATTGAGAAAGGGGATAATGCGTGCTTGTGAAAAAAGGCCCATTTCTACAGAACAGTTACAAAATACTATAATCTCAGTAGAAAATGAATTGCGAAGTAATGATACTCCAGAGATTCATTCTAAAATAATTGGGGAATTGGTTATGAGAAAATTAAGAAAACTAGACAAAGTCGCATATGTGAGGTTCGCATCTGTTTACAAGGACTTTGCAGATATTGGCTCATTTGAAGATATGATTAATAATTTAAGAAAGGGGGACTAAAATGACAAAAAAAATTACAAATAATCCGGTATATGATCCTGAGGCGTCAAGGTTGAACACATATGATCCGGAAAGACACATTAGTATAGATGATGCTAAATCGTTGATTCATTCTGAAAGTTTTACAAATTCCTATTTGGATGGCGGTGTTGAAAAATTGGAATCTGCACTTGAATCTGGAAGCATTATTCCTTACGATCGAAAAGATGGATCATATGTAGATCGATTGGCAATTGGAAGGTTATTTCATCAAAAGAATGAAAAGATAGAGGGAATTTCTATGCAAAGATATAATACTGATGAACATTTGAATCCACTAGATAGCATTGGGCCTTATGAAACAAGACATTTACAAACATTGAATTCGGATGGAAAAATATTATTTGATATGGTTGATGCGGAAGTTCCAGTGGATTGGTCAGAGAATGATGCTAAAATTGTAATGAGTAAATATGCATATGTTCCCCGCGGCACAAATGAAACTAAAAAATTAGAGAGCATAATTGGGAATGATCATGAAAATTCAATAAAACATATTTGGACAAGAGTTGCTAATTATGTTGCAGAATCTGGGGAAGAGCACGGATATTTTCCTACTTTAAATGATACGAAGATATTCAGGGATGAATTATTATGGTTGATGGCCAATAGAAAGTTGGCATTCAACTCTCCTGTCCAATTTAATGCTGGATTGAATACTGAATACGGGATTAAGGGTAATGGGAACATTAAATATTGGAGAGATCCTGATACTGGAGAAGTAATAGATATAACAGAGGGAGGAAATATAGCGCCCCAAAATCATGCATGTTTTATTATTGGACCGCGGGATGATTTGACAAGTATCGCTAAACATGCTGTTGATGAGATTGGAATATTTGAATCTGGTTCTGGAGTTGGACAAGACATTGGAATATTGAGGGCCGCCGGAGAGTCTTTGTCATGTGGCGGCGGATCTTCTGGACCTTTGAGTTTTTGGAAAGGCTATGATGTTTGGGCAGGAACAATAAAATCTGGTGGAAAAAGTCGTAGGGCCGCTAGGATGACTACCATGAGGCAAGCTCATCCAGATGTTATGGAATTTATCAAATCCAAAGTTGGAGAAGAGAAAAAAATCTTGGCATTGATGAGGGCTGGATATGAAGGTGGAATGGATGGTGAGGCAGTTACAACAGTCGCATACCAAAATACCAATATTTCAGTTAGATTAGATGATAATTTCTTTGATCAAATAGAATCAGGAGGGACCGTCGAATTAAGAAATGTTAGAGATGGAGATGTTGTTCAAGAAATTTCTGCAGATGAAATGCTTAAGGAAATATCTTTTGGTGTTTGGAGAGTTGGCGATCCAGGAGTTCAATTCGAAGATACTATCCAAAATATGCATACTGTAAAAAATTCAGGTAGGATTAATTCTAGTAATCCTTGTTCAGAATATATGTCGTTAGATAACACTGCTTGTAATTTAGCATCACTCAATCTTCTTGGATTTGCAGATGATGAAGGAAATTTTGATGTTGAAGGTTTTCAACATGCGGCAAGAATATCGGCAATAGGGCAGAATATATTGAATCAGTCTTCTGGATATCCGGTTAAAAGTATTGCCCAAATAAGTCCTGAATTAAATAATATCGGATTGGGATATGCAAATATTGGCGCATTACTTATGAGAAAGGGATTAGCTTATGATTCTCAAAAAGGCAGAGAATATGCTGCAGCAATAACTGCGTTATTGACTGGAACAGCATATGAAACTTCCGCGGATTTAGCGGGTAAAATTGGAACTTTTGAACATTTTGAATTTAATAAAAATCCAATGATGGAAGTTATTGGGCAACATAAAAAAAGTCTTGAATCTATTGTCGTGGATTCAGTACCTTCAAATATTCTTGAAGCTGCTAAAAAATCTTGGGAAAATGCAGAAGAAATGGGGGAAGAGCAAGGATTTAGGAATTCTCAAGTTTCTGTCCTTGCACCCACAGGTACAATCTCGTATTTGATGGGTTGTGAAACAACTGGACCTGAACCATATATTGCGTTTTCAATAGGAAAAGATTTGGCCGGAGGAGGAAGTTTAAAACTCGAGGCAAATAAGGAAATTCCGAAAGGTTTGAGGAATCTTGGCTATCCTGAAGAGGATATAACTAAAATTGCAAATCACATTGCTGAAACTGGGACAACAATTGGATCTCCAGATTTGAAACCAGAACATCAGAAGGTTTTTGAAACTGCAATGGGGAATCAATATGGTGAAGGAAGTATCCCTTTCTCGGGACATGTTAAAATGCTTGGGGCGATGCAACCATTTATTTCTGGTGCAATTTCCAAAACCAATAATTTCCCAGAATCTACAACAGTTAAGGAAATATATGATGGTTTAATTGAATCTCATGCAGAAGGATTGAAAGCAGTTGCTGCGTTTAGATCTAATAGTAAATTGTCTTTTGCACTGTCTTTTGGAAATGATAGAAATTTGAATCAACCCAAATGGGGAGAAAAAGTTGATTTGCCCACAAAACGTCAAGCATATGAATGGGAATTCAAGGTTGGGGAGACACCAGTTCATTTAATTACTAGTGAATATCCAGATACTGGATTGCCAGGTCAGATTGCATTATTGGCATATGATGGCGGAACAACTTTGAATAGTTCTTTAAAAATTGCAGGCATACAGGCATCAAAATCACTTAAATCTGGAACTCCGTTGGAGAAGATATTAGATTCTTGGAAAGGCCATACTATGGAGCCAAGGGGGCTGGTATTTGATAATGATAACATTAAGCAAGCAAGTTCCATTTTTGATGCTGCTCAAAAAATATTGAGATTAGAATATTTGGGCGATGCATCTGTTGCTCAGGAACCGGAAAAAGTCAATTTTTCTAAATTGAGGGGTTCCGATAGTGGTTCATTTAGACACCTGGAAAGGGAAAAGGTAGATGAATGGAAAATTGAGGATGTTTTAAAAGACTCTGAAACTGGTGGATTTAACAATGGGAAAAAGACATTAAAAAAGGCTGAGAATAGCACGAGAACAAGTGGGGCAACATGCCATTGTGGAAGAATTATGAGGCAAACTGGGCCAGGTTGTTTTGAGTGTTCTTGTGGAGATAAAGTCGGAGGATGCGGAGGATGAAAATAAAATTTCAAAAAATACATGAGGATGCAATAATTCCAAAATATGCTAAACTTGGTGATGCAGGGATGGATGTTACATCTGTTGAAAATTATTCAATTAATCCTGGTGAACATGTTTTAGTTAAAACTGGATTAAAAATGGAACTTCCAGAGGGATATGAGGCGCAAGTTAGGCCTAGATCTGGATTGGCATTAAAACACAAAATAACTGTTTTGAATTCTCCGGGTACAATTGATAGTGGGTATAGGGGGGAGGCAGGAGTTATTTTGATGAACCATGGCAAAGAAGTTTTTTCAATATCCAAGGGAGATAGAATTGCTCAATTTGTAATTGCAAAACATGAATCTCCAGAAGTGGAAGAAGTTGAAAGTTTAGAAGATTCTGAAAGAGGGGAGGGCGGGTTCGGATCTACCGGACTATAACTCGCTTTTTCCCCATTCTTCGAAATAAACTATATTTTTTAATTCATTAATTTTTGGTTGCGGTTCTCTACTGTCCGCATATCCCAAAGTTATCAGGGCATCTATTTTCATATCTTCTGGAATTTTTAACAAACTCCTTATTCTTTCTGCATTAAATGTTCTTACCCATGCACTATCAATCCCTAGCGAAGTTGCCCTCAGCAATAGATTCTGGATTCCAGCTGCACAACTTTGTGTTGAATAAAAATCTGCTTTTTTCTTGAACATCCTTTTTACTTCAGATTGATCATTACAAACTACTAATATCGCAGACGCTTTAGAGATCCATAATTGATCATAAGAAAATTTTGCTAATTTTTGTTTTATTTCTTCACCCTGGATAGTTATTATTTTCCAGTTTTGTAAATCTCCTGCACTCGGAGCATACCTTATTGAATCCAATATCTCTGTTAATTTATCCCACTTTATTTTTTTATCCAAATATTTTTTTGTGGTTTCTAATCCTTGAATTGCTTTTTCGACTTTCATATTTCTATATCCCCTATTTTTTCTAATAATTTTTTGTGATTGACTTCTTGTTTTCCCCATTTGAAAAGTTTCTTATCATCTTTTTTTCTCGGAATTAGATGCATGTGATAATGGGGCACATCTTGTTGAGCATATTTTCCATTTGAATTTAAAATATTTATATTATCAATGTTTAATCTTTCTTTATAGATATTTGCTAATTTTTTGGATAGAACTGCAATTTTGGATAATGTTTCTTCCTCTATGTCATATATGTTCTCGCAATGTTCTTTGGGTATAATTAGTGTGTGCCCCTCCGATGCAGGATTTGCATCTAGAAATGCTAATATGGCTTTATCCTCGTATACCTTGTTACTTGGTAGTTCCCCTGCAATGATTTTACAAAAAATACAACTATCTTTCATAGTTAAATTGATAAAAAATACTATATAAATATTTCCACTATAAATTCAAAAACTATATAAAAGCATTAATTTTGTGAAATCATATGGAATTACTAGTCCCGGTGGGAGATTTCGATAAATTGTCTGTGGCAATTGAGAATGGAGCAGATGCAGTTTATCTAGGAGTTATGCAGTTTAATGCTAGACTTAAGGCGGAAAATTTTTCTTTTGAAAAATTGAATGAATGTGTAAGGATTGCACATTCGGCAGGTGTCAAGGTCTATGTTACACTAAATACTTTGATAAAAAACTCGGAAATAGATGATTTTTTCAAAACTGTTGGCAAAATTTATGAGAGTAATGCAGATGCAATAATTTTACAAGAAATTTCACTTGCAAAAATAATCAAAACCAATTTTCCTGATATGAAAATTCATGCTTCGACTCAAGCTAGACTACAAAATCTTGAAAACTTAAAATATATCGATAGGGTTATTTTACCAAGAGAATTATCAAAAAAAGAAATAAAAGATATTAGCAAACATGGTATTGATTTGGAAATATTTGTGCAGGGAGCATTATGTTTTAGTGTGTCTGGACTTTGTTTGATGTCATCCCTTATTGGGCAGAGATCTGGCAATCGTGGAATTTGCGCTCAGCCATGTAGAAAAAAATATAATGGAAGATACTTGATGAGTATGAAAGATTTATCTTTGATTGGAAAGCTTGATTCTATTGAAAAAATTGGTGTTAAATCTATTAAAATAGAGGGTCGCCTTAGAAGTGAAAGATATTTGAGGTTAGTTACTCAGATCTATCGAAAATCGCTTGATGGTGAAAAAATAACCAAGAAAGATTTGGAAATACTTAATTCTTCATTTACACGAGAACTGACAACTGGATTTTTTTCTGATTCTGCAGATAAAACTGGAAAACATAATGTTTATTTTGAAAAAATTCGTGGAGAAATCTATTCTTATGTAAATAATAAAAAACCAATTAATATTAAACGTAAAAAAATTATTCCGAATGTTCCTGAAATTAAAAATTTAGAAGATTCAAAAAAAATAGGTTTTCATGTTAAATTGTATAATATAAAGGATATTGAATTAGCTAATAAATCTGATTATGTTGAAAACGTTTTTTATTACATAGATAATGAAGATGTTCTTGAAGCTAGGAAAATATCTAATAAAAAATTTTATGTTTATTTACCTACTTTGATTAATGATTCTGATATAGAAAAATATATTGCTAAAGTTAGGGAGATTAATCCGGATGGAGTTTTAATAAACTCTCAAAATGTTTCTCAACATTTTTCTGATTATGATGTAATTCATGATTATGGATTAAATGTATTCAATGATTATGATTTAAAATATTATGGAAAAAGCATCATTTCTCCTGAACTATCCTTTAAGGATCTATCTTGCTTTAAGAATAAAAATTTTCTTACTCTTGTTCATGGAAATTTAAATGTCATGACAACGAAGAATCCACTTCCGAAAAAATTAAAATATGATGAGCGGTTTACTTTCCCAGTTGTTCAAGAAAAAGATTATTTTAGAGTGCTTAATTCTCGGCAGATTGGATTGTTAGATAAAATTTTATTACTTAAGGATGCAGGAATTACCCAATATTATTTTGATCTGAGTTCTAGGGCAGGAAAATGGTTGGACATCTATACGAGAATCATTAATGGCGAAAAATTAAATTTTAAAAAAATTGGAAAGGGCTTAACTTTTGGACATTTTGATAAAGGGGTTTAAATAACCGCTAAAGATATCACATAAGCTACAAAAATGAAGTACATGATTAACAATACTGCTGCTTCCTTTTTACAAAGAGTATGATCGTCTCCGAAAAAATATAACACTAACATTGTTGATCCCAATAATGATAAAACAATTTCAATATTTGTAAAGGTAATTTCTACAGCACCCTTATAGAGGGAATATATGAATAATGGCAATCCTAATCCTACCAAAATGTCAAAAATATTTGAGCCAAAAACATTTGAGGTAGCATCATCAATGTTCCCTTTTTTTGCGTTAACCACAGAAATAATTGTGTCTGGAATAGAAGTTGCGGCCGCTATTACTGTGAATGCAATTATTATTGGTGCAATTCCCAATGCATGGGCTAAATTTATTGCAGAATCTGTTAAGAAAAATGTGAATATGCCTATTATTCCAATAAGTGTGAAAAAAATTAAAAGTTCTTTTGAAAAATTTATATGCTCTGTTTTCTTTGGTTTATTTTTTTTCTTATGTTCTCGCGTGTGAATGATGATGTCTTTCACGTAGAGTAAGTATATTACTAATAATAGTAAAGAGATTATTAATCCCCATGTTTTAAAATAGATGAGCAATACTAACAAAGTAAAAACTGAGACCATATAATATAGTGCATCCCTACTTAATACTTTTTTTGAAACTTTGAATGCCTTTGGTGCGACAAAAACACAAATTCCGGGTATTATTAATAAATTGAATAATGCTGAACCGGTGATTGTGCCAACCCCCACCTCAAATTGTTTAAAAATTACTACCGAATAAAGTGCTACCAATAATTCTGGGAGTGAACTAGCTATCGCATCAAATGTTGCACCCTTTACATCCCTAGGTAAATTGAAATAGTCTCCGATTTTGGAAGAACTTTCTGCAAATTTATTTCCTGCAAAATAGATTATGATACTTGTTAGAATTATTATTCCCAATGAAAGTAAGATACCCATAGAATATATTTTGATATTTTTATTTATAAAATTTTTGATTAAATAATATTCTTTATAAAGGATGAGATTTTATCTTGTTATATGTATGACAAAATAAAACAATATTTTCAGGATAATAATCTACCAAAATTTAGAATTAAACAATTTGAAGATTTAATTTTCAAACAGTTTGTATCTTCTTTTGATGATATGACTACGTTTTCCAAGGATTTGAGAGAACAATTAAATGAGAACTTCAATCTATATTCTCTTTCACTAATTGAAACTGAAAAAACTAAAGATACTATTAAATTTATGTTTGAAACTGAAGACGGAGACCACATTGAATCTGTATTAATGATTAATGGGAAGAGGCGTACAGCCTGTGTATCTTCTCAAATCTTTTGTGCAATGGGATGTAAATTTTGTGCAACTGGCGCTAAACCTTTTAAAAGAAATTTAACTGGAGAGGAAATAGTTGAACAAGTACTATTTATCTCCAAATATTTGAAGAAAATGGACGAACGAGTATCCAACGTGGTTTATATGGGGATGGGTGAACCATTCATGAATTATGATAACGTTGTTGAATCTATTAAAATATTTAATGATCGCGATAAATTTGATATTGGTGCAAGGCACATTGTTGTTTCAACTTGTGGAATTATCCCAAAAATAAAAGAATTTATGAATTTAAATTTGCAAGTTAGACTTGCAATTTCTTTACATGCCGCAAATGATGAATTGAGATCTTCATTAATGCCAGTTAATAATCAATATCCTTTGAAAGATTTGATTGAAGTTTGCGATGAGTTTACAAAGAAAACCAATAAAAAAGTTAGTTATGAATATGTATTAATTAAGGGTGTTAACGATTCTGAAAAAGATGCCAAGGAATTGGTGCAATTGTTGGAGGGAAAATTGGTGCATGTTAATTTGATTGCTTACAATCCTCATGAATTTGCTGATTTTGAAAAGCCTGCCAAATCTACTATTATTAATTTTAAGAATATTTTAGAAAATAATAAAATCGAGAGTTCAGTAAGGCGTAGTATGGGTGATGAGATCTCTGGCGCTTGTGGACAATTAGCTGGAAAGAAATGATTATTTCTTTCTGAAATTTTTTAAGGAAAAAACAAGTATTTTCCAGTGTTGAATTATATGTATTAGAATAAGGCCTAGAAAAATTGGTTGAATAATTTTTGTGAAAGGCATAGTGATAAATTTTGATAAAACCATTAATATAAATGTTAAAATTAATAACCAATCAATAATAAATAAACTTTTTTTCATATTATTAAATTAATCTGAGGGTATATAAACCTTTGTGATAATTTATCCAGAAGTTTGTAATGCACCATAGATTAATAAATAACCAAGTTGAACTAAAAAATGAGCCCGCGAGGGTGATCGGATTTCATCCAGGTGGTTTTAATTCAAATCTCAGGGACGGAATAATTAAGGAAGGACACATGAAGCCAAAGGATTTGGCAACATTGATGGCAAACATTTTAGATTTACCAAAAACAATGGAAGTTTCCGAAATTGTAATTAATCGTAAAGTGGAATGATTTTTTGTTTCTTTTTTCTAAAAAAAGAGTTATGAACTTGGGTTTTTATTGGTCATGTTTAATCTACAAAACTATATCTTCATTTTTTCAAATAAAGTTGGCTCCCTAGTTTGATAAATTATTCCTAACGGCATCTTCCCTTTCTTCGAGTTATAATTCCATTGATCCGCATATTTATTTGCATTGGATAAATTTTTATTATCTGGAATTTTATACATAATTTTATCCAATTCATTCATATCTTTATTGAAAATTAAACATTTCTGCATAATTTCGACATAGGAGAATCCTTTATGTTTGATTGCTTTTTTGATGATTGATGTGGTATGATTCAAATCCATTGCATTTGCCCTAGCTACGAAAGTTGCCCCGCTTGCAAGTGCTAGTTTGATTGGATTTAGGGGAGTATTTATTTCACCCTTTGGGGAATCCCCGTTAATATACCCTTGCTGAGTTGTGGGCGTAGATTGGCCAGTGGTAAGAGAGAAAGACTGATTATTATGGACTATTAATGTCATATCTGCATTATACCTAAATGCATGAATAAAATGGGACATGCCTTCAGAATATGTATCTCCATCTCCGCCGAATGCAATTACTTTTAGATTTGGATTTCCAAGTTTTATTCCCAATGCTGTCGGAATGGGCCTCCCATGTAGACCGTAAATTCCAGATAGATTCAAATGATCATACATTTTTCCATGACATCCAATCCCTGCAACAATTGCATAATTTTTTGGATTATTTATTGATTTTTTTACAGCTTCGAGGATCATGAAGTTAGGGCAACCTGGGCACCAGGTGCTTTCATTTTTTGTAGATAGTTTATCTATTTTCATTTTAACATCTTTTCAATTTTTAATTTGAGTTCATCGCGATTAAATGGCCGCCCATCATATCTTAAAATTTTATTATCTATTTTGATTCCTGTTTTTTCTCTTATTGCTCTGCCAAGCTGACCAGTAGAATTATTTTCTACAAGAATAACATTTTTTGAAGATTCAATATATTTTTTTATTTCTTTGCTCATGGGTTTAAGATATAAAACTTGTAAAAATTTCACATCCAATCCTTTAATAGAATCCAATATTACGGATTTGGTAGATCCCCAACCTACAACAAGATTTTTACTTTTTTTAGGCCCATATATTTTGACCATTTGAAATTTATTGCAATATTTTTGGATTTTTTTATAATTGGAAATTCTTCGTTTAGCACCAATTTCTACTAATTTGGCAGATTCAATTGTATTTCCATTAGCATCATGTTCATATCCATTGGATCTTACAATAGATTTTCCAGGAATTTTCCGATTTAGTGGAACTTTTAAAATTGGATCTATTTTTGTATCGAATGAAAATTGAGATTCTGCAATATGTTTATCCGAAAGAACTATTGAAAGAGTATTGAATTTTTCTGCAAGATGTATTGCCTCATTTGTTTTTTCTATACACTCTTTAGAATTCCCTGGTGCTATTACAACCCTAGGAAATTCTCCATGTCCAGATCTCAATGCAATATTTAAATCGGATTGGGCAGTGTATGTTGGGACTCCAGTAGCAGGGCCAGGGCGTGCAGCAAGATAGACAGTTAGTGGAATTTCAGATTGCCCTTGAAGGCTTAAACCTTCAGCCATTAAATCAAATCCTCCCCCACTTGTTCCAATCATTGTAGATTTCCCACTAAAACTACATCCAAGTGCGCTATTCACTACCGCTATTTCATTTTCTGACTGAAATAGAGATGGTTTATTCCCGGAATTAGCAAGTTCGTGCATAACTCCAGATGCCGGAGTCATTGGGTAGGCAATATAAAAATCTAATTTAGAATTTTTTGCCCCTAGTGCGATGCCTTCCGAACCAGACATTAATTTTAAATTATTATTTAATTTTTTAAGTGAAATTTTATTTTCTTGAGAGTTGTATCCATCTTCCAATGCATTGAGAGAAGATTTTGTTTTTAACTTTTTGACTTCACTAATGATTTCTTTTTTAGGTATTCCAAATATTTTTAATAGTGATGCAACTAGTGCAATATTGGAATCCCTCCCTAGAGTTTCAAATTGTTTATAATTTAAAATGCTTCCAGCGATATTTAATTGTTTTTTATGAATTTTTACAGTATTATCATCTAATGCAATGATGAAATCAAATTTGGTAGGATTACTTCCAATTTTTTTATCAGATACTGAAATAACATTAAAATTATGCCCTCCCCTAATTAAGGAAGGATAATCCCTATAATTAAAAATGAAATATCCATATTTAGTTAATACTTGTGTAATGATCTCAGAAATTTTATTAATTCCTTGGCCAGCTTTTCCGCCAATAAGAATATTATGTATCACCATATCCAAATTAAATTAATAAATTATTTAAAGTTATTGGTATCCATTTGTATTAATGGAAAAGTTCTGGAAGAAAAAAGAAGAAGATGTCATCATAAATAATGATATGAATGTTATTGATAGTTGCATTACTAGACATGTTAAAAATAATCCTAAAAAAATAGCTTTCACTTTTCAAAATGAGGCGGGAAAGGTGAAGAACTATTCATATGAAAAACTTGATTCAGAGGTAAATAAGTTTGCAAATTTATTAGTTAGTTTAAAAATTAGAAAGGGGAGCAGAATAGTATTGTTTTTACCAAAGACTCCAGAATTATATATCGGAATTTTAGGAACAATAAAAGCCGGATGTATTGCGGTGCCCATATTCGAAGCATTTCAAGAAGATGGGTTGGCAATAAGATTGGATCGTGGAAATGCAAATGTTCTTGTAACCAATAAGGAATTATCAAAAAGATACAAAAAAATAAATAAGAAATTGAGAAGTTTGAAGGAAATTATAATTATAGATAGTGCAAAATACAAAAATGGAATAAAGAAACAAAAAAATAATTTCGAGAGTATTTTAGTTAATAAACAAGATTCTGCATTCATGATATTTACATCATCTACTGCAGGAACGCCGGTTGCCGGAATACAAATTCCCCATTATGGGATTGTTCAACAACATTTTACAGGCCAATATTCATTAGGATTAAAAGATAATGACAATTATTGGTGTACTGCGCACCCTGGATGGGTTACTGGAAGTATCTATGGTATTCTTGCCCCGCTTTCAATAGGAGTTAGTACGCATGTATTGGATGGGAGATATGATTTTAAAACTTGGATTGAATTTTTAAAAAAAAA
>JABJPM010000026.1 GCA_018663865.1 Candidatus Woesearchaeota archaeon
ATGAATTTGATTTAGAACCATTGAGGGGATATTATGTTTATTCTTCCTCTGCTAAAAGTTTAACTTTTTTGGGAACTCCAATTGTTTCAGAATATTCATTAATGGATAATGCTTGGAATCTGATTGCAGTAAATAATACTATGAGTGGCCAAGGGATTTCAGTAATAATCGAGGATGGCGAGTTTGTTTATGATTCAGTTACATCATTTAATCCAGGATTTTATTATTGGGTGACAACTGGAGATTTAATGTTTACTCCTCCCTTTTATGATGCATCATCTTTAGAAACATTTGGCGAATGGATTAAATGGTTGTTTAGTTATTAGGAAAAGAAAGATTTATAAATGAAAATTAACCCTTTTTTTGTTGATGAGAAAGATGATAAATGATGGTCTTCTCAAGGTTGTAATATGAAACCTTTGTTACCAAGTTTAAGAGAAAAAAAACGATACATAGTTTTTGATGTAAAAACGGATGATTTCGATAATAAAAAAATTGAAAATATGATCGTAGAAACCACTTTAAAATTTATTGGTGAGTTCGGAATGTCAAAATCAGGATTTATGGTTTTGAGTGATACTTGGGATGGAAAAAAAGGAATTATCAAGGTAAGTTCAAAATATGTTGATGAAATTAAGATGGTTCTTGGATTGATAAAAGGAAATATTATTGTAAATCCAATTGGTGTTTCAGGCACCTTAAAACGAGCAAAACAAAAATTTATGAGAAAGGAGGAATAAAAAAATGCAACAAGGAGACGTTTCACACCAAATGATGGGATATGATCGGGCTAGTACAATGTTTAGCCCAGACGGACGATTATTACAAGTAGAGTATGCTAAAAAAACTGTAAAACAAGGTACTTCCGCTTTAGGGATAGTATGTAAGGATGGAGTAGTTTTATTGGCGGATAAAAGAGTTATGGAAAAATTAATTGTTAAATCTACTGTTGAAAAAGTTTTTCAAATAGATGAAAATATGGCGGCAGTTGCAGCAGGAATTGTTTCAGATGCTAGAATTTTGGTTGATAAGGCACAAGTTATGGCCCAGCAACACAGAGTTACATATGATGAGCCAATGGAAATTTATTCATTGGTTAAAGAAATATGTAATATTAAACAAAATTTCACTCAATATGGTGGGGCAAGACCGTTCGGAGTTTCATTATTGATGGCTGGAGTAAATTCTCACCCTCGATTATTTTTAACAGATCCTACTGGAATTTATTGGGAATATCGAGCAACGGCTATTGGCGAAGCAGAAGATGAATTGAAAGAGATTTTAAATAATGAATATAGGGACGGGATGAGTGTCGAAGAAGGATTAAAACTTGGCATGAGTGCTTTAAAAAAAGTTCTTGGAAAAGAGTATAATCTCGATAGATTGGATGGCGGAATTATCCGAATGGTAGATAAACAATACCACCGATTGACGAAAGATTATATCCGGAAGTGTTTAAAATGAATGTAGCAGATGCAGTTATTTGTAGATTGAAAAAAGATGGTTCAAATTTCGAAATACTTGTTGATTGTGATAAAGCTATGGCATTCAAACATGGAAAAAAAATAAATGTTGATGATATTATTGTTGGAGATGATATCTTTAAAGATGTAAAAAAGGGAGAGCATGCTTCTGAACATGATCTAAAAAATATATTTAGCACGGATGACAAAAAGCTAATGATTGAGAAAATTTTAGAAAAAGGAGATGTTCAACTTACAACAGAGTATAAAAATAAATTAAGGGAAGCGAAGAAAAAAGGAATTATTGCATTAATTTCTAGAAATGCAGTTGATCCGAAAAGTAATTTG
The DNA here is from genome assembly GCA_018663865.1 of Candidatus Woesearchaeota archaeon. Taxonomy (GTDB): domain Archaea; phylum Nanobdellota; class Nanobdellia; order SCGC-AAA011-G17; family PNOQ01; genus JABJPM01. Next base: position 1,812 of record JABJPM010000026.1, read on the forward strand.
CCCCATCCTCCGCAAAGAATAGAAAATGCGATGGATGAAGCAAGAGTCAAAATTGATGAATTCAAAAGTGCTGAACAGCAAGTAGGAGATATTGTGAAACAGATTATTGCAATACTTCCAATTGCCTATGAATTAAGGAAATTGGAATTGACAATCCCTGCAGATGTTTCTGGCAGATGTTATCCAGTGTTGAAACAATTATCTACAGTTTTAAATGAAACTTGGAATAATGATGGATCTTTAACAGTTAATGTTGAGGTTCCTGCCGGCCTACAAAATGATTTATTTGATAAATTAAATGGAATTGCACAAGGAAGAATTGAATCAAAAATTTTAGAAAAATAATCAAGGAGAAAAAATGACAAAAGATATGTTAGTAAAAGAACGAGATGTAGTTGTTCCCGGAGAAGAATTGGCAACCGGTATGGATTATTTGCCAAGTGAGGGAGCATTTAGAGATGGAGACAAAATCTTGGCTTCAAGAGTTGGTTTATTCAATTTGGATGGAAGGCTTGTAAAAGTTATCCCTCTTGGTGGAAAATATATACCAAAGAAAAATGATACAATAATTGGAACAATAACAGATGTTTCACACAATTCATGGAGAATTGATATTGGGTGGGCATTTGATGTAGTTGTTTTCATGAGAGAAGGAAGTAGAGAATTCATACCTAATGATGCTGATTTGAAAAAATATTATGCACCAGGGGATATGGTTGTTGCTAAAATTATTAAAGCAGATTCTCCAAGAATGACTGATGCTAGTTTGAAAATGCCAGGTTGTAGAAAATTAGGTATTGGAAAAGTTATTGAAATCCAGTCTAGTAGAGTCCCTAGAATAATTGGAAAACAAGGAAGTATGATTTCTATGATTAAAGAATCTACTAATTGTAACATTATTGTTGGACAGAATGGAAAAGTTTGGATTTCTGGCGAAGATCATAAAATGGAAAGAATTGCAGAAGCAGCTATTAAAAAAATTGAAGCAGAAGCGCATTCTTCAGGATTGACAGAAAAAATAAGTGAATTTTTGAAGAAGGAGTGTAAATAAAATGCCATATGATAAGAGATTTGACGGAAGAAAATTTGAAGAAGTAAGAGAAATGGAAGGAAAAGTAGGAATCATTCCTCGTGCAGATGGAAGTGCAATGTTTAGAACAGGAAAAACAATTGCGATTGCTGCAGTGTATGGTCCTAGAAAAGTTCTTCCAGCATTTATGCAAAATCCCAAAGGTGGAGTATTAAAATGTGTATATGATTTATTGAGTTTTTCAGTAACTGAAAGAAAAAGGCCTGGACCTTCTAGAAGAAGTACAGAGATTTCAAAGGTTACTGCAGATTCATTAGCACCAGTATTAGATTTGACTAAATTTTCATATCTAGGTGTCGACGTTTATGTATATATTACTCAAGCTGATGCGGGAACAAGGGCTGCAGGAATTAATGCTGCGGCTATGGCTTTAGCTGATGCGGGAATGCCGATGAAAGATTTGATAACATCTATTGCAGTAGGAAAAGTTTCTGATAAGATTGTTGTTGATTTGGATAAAGATGAAGAGGATCATGAAGATGGTGCTACTGATTTGCCAATGGCTATGTCTACGAGAACTGGAGAAATTACATTACTTCAAATGGACGGAAATATGACTCAAAAAGAAATAAAAGAAGCTGTTGAAATGGGCATGAAAGCTTGCATAGAAATCAAAAAAGTACAAGTTGAAGCCTTGAAAGCCAAATACACGGAGGCAGGAAAATGAAAAAATATATAGAAGCTGTTCTTTTGAATGGAGAGAGAATTGACGGAAGAAAATTTGAAGAGTTTAGAAAACCTGTTGAAGTAAGTTATGATGTATCTAACAAGGCTGAAGGTTCTGCTAGAGTTAAAATTGGTAAAACTGAAGTTATTGCTGGTGTAAAGATGGATGTTGGTACCCCATATCCTGATTCCGCAGATCGTGGAAACCTTATGATGGGTGCTGAAAGATTACCAGTTTCAAGTCCGGAATTTTTACCTGGGCCACCAAATGCTGAAACTATTGAATTAGCAAGAATTGTGGACAGGGGAATCAGAGAGTCTGGAATGATAGATTTGAAAAAACTTTGTATCAGGGAAGGAGAATTGGTTTGGAATATTATTGTTGATATTTATACTATTAATGATGATGGAAACTTAATCGATGCTTCTGCTTTGGCTGCTGTTGCTGCTTTGAAAAATGCAGTATTACCGGAATTAGTTAATGATAGGGTTCAATGGGGAAAATTTACTAAAACTAAAGTTCCTTTGAATTTTGAAGCTATCAATGCAACTGTTTACAAAATTGGTAAAGAATTAGTTATTGATGCAAATCGTGATGAAGAAGCTGCGGCTGATGCTAGACTGAGTGTTTCTGTTAGTGAAACTGGAAGTGTACATGCTATGCAAAAAGGTGGAAGAATTGGAATGTCAATTGATGAAATCGATAAAGCAATCGGTATGGCTATAGAAGCAGTTAAACCACTTAGAGAGGTTTTAAAATAATGAATCTTACTAAGTATGAAAAAGCTAGATTGATTGGTGCTAGGGCTTTACAATTGGCCCTTGGTGCCCCATTCTTACTTAAGTTGAAGGAAGAAGATTTGATTGGAATTAATTATAATCCAATTGAAATTGCTAAACTTGAGTTCAAGAAAGGTATTTTGCCAATAACAATAAAACGGCCTATGCCGTAATTTTTTCTTTTTTTAGTTAATTTTAAATAGTCTTTTTATTTATGTTTATAATGAAATCGATTTTTAAAAATTTATTAATTGTGGCTGCATCATATTTAGTTATAGGACTCTTTGTTTGGATTTATTACTATGTTACTTTTTTTAGTAAATTTGATAATGTCCCTTTATTTAATACTTTAATAATCATTTTTGCTTGGCCACTTGTCAAATTCATGATTCCAATTAGATAATTCTTTTTTTTAGTTAATTTTAAATAGTCTTTTTATTTATGTCCATTAAAAAGGAGTGTGATATTTAAATGAATAATAAAATAATGGGAATTGTTATTGGAGTTTTAATTTTGGGTGTAGTTATTTTTTCTGGAATGACTAATCCTCAGATGAGTCCGCGAAGTCCACCAGGTGGGAATGATGAATTCGAAGTCACTGGTTCAAGTTGTATGATTGAATGCAGTTATCCGGCACCATCCGGCTCATGGGATATGGTGGATTGTGATGACGATACGGGATGTTCTTGCGAATGTAATCCTTCTGCAACATGTAGTTGTAGTGAAGAGAAAAAGAGTAAATATCGCTTTACTAGGTGATTATTTTAAATATTAATTTTTTTCTTTTTTTTCAGTAAAGTTTTTATATGATTAATTCTATATAGTAATATGAAATCTCAAATTAAAAGGGGTTTGAAGAATTTTGGATTAAGTGTTCTTGCGGCCTCTATCATTTCTACTGGTTGTGCCAATACATATGTTAGTAAATATGATCATTTAGAAAATAGAGTAAATTCTGAGGTTGTACATGAGTTTGATGGGAATAGGGTTGGTTTAGATATTATTCCTGATGGCGTAGAATATATTGGAAATAATGCTTTTAGAATTCAAGGATATTCAGAGTCTAATGGTGAAAGAATTTCCATTTATGAGGATGTTAGAAATAGTAATAAAATTCTCTTAGATGAGGTTAAAGATGATTTAGAATCTGTTATGAGAATTAATGATACTAGTCCAATTAATCATCCATTAAAAACAGTGTATGTTACGGGGATTTATGATCAACGTCAATTTAATAATGATATTTTAGAACTTGAAACAATTAATATTAGTGGAGATCTTTATTTTACAGATCCAATAAATAAATCTAGGATTTATTTTAATGAGGGTAATGAATTTTGGAATGATCCTTGGTGGAGATGGCATTCAGAGATGCATTATCCTGCGAATTTAATTCCATGGTGGGATCCAGATGTCCGCGGAGTTATGTTTCATGATTATAATAATTTTCATGGTAGGGATTCTGATGGTGATGGAATAAGTGATTGGGCCGAAATAATGAGGGGCACAAATCCCTATAACTGGGATTCAGATTTTGATGGTTTAAGCGATTTAACTGAATTATGGCTTGGAACAAGTCCACTTAATCCGGATAGTGATTTTGATGGATATTTGGATGGCAATGATCCGTTCCCATTATGGCATTCTAGGAATCATTGGAATCATAATCATAATCATTGGCACAATTGGTGGGACATACATTATAAACAAATGGATAAGAGGCACAGTCCTATTTCAAAAGAGAGGCATAGAATTCCTTCAAAAGTTTGGAAAGAAAAGATAGATCATCCATTACATAGAGAAAAATTACAAATTGAGGAAAGGGATCTTAGGGATAGATTGGGAATTAAAAATGAAAATGGAAGAAAATATGTTCCCAAAAAAGAAGAAATTGGCATTGAGCGAGATATATCCCGAGATTATGTTCCAAGAAAAAATAATACTGTTAGGAATGAGAATCCCAGGGAAATAAAAAAACCTGCTCCTGTGAGAGAAGTCAAAAAGAACAAGCCAGTTAGGGAAATAAAAAAACCTGCTCCTGTGAGAGAAGTCAAAAAGAACAAGCCAGTTAGGGAGATAAAAAAGTCTAAACCTGTGAGGGAAGTTAAAAAAAATGATTCGTCTAAAAGAAAAGATAGTGTTTCTAAATCAGATCGAAGTTCTACATCTAAACGTAAAACTAGATAATTTTATATAGTAATTCCAATTTTTAATTATATGATAATAAAAAAGGTGAAGGCAAAGGTAATATCCAATTCTCGCGGGGAAGATACAATTAAAATACAAGTTAAATCTGACCTAGGGAAGGGAGAGGCTAGCGCGCCATCTGGAGCAAGTAAAGGTAAACATGAAGCCAAGGATTTCGCTTTTAATGTTGATGAATGTGTCGATAAGACAAATAAAATAGAGTGGAAAGAAATGGAAATAAATTCTTTCGATGATTTGAGTTTAATCGAGGATAAAATTAAAGATTTAGGTGCAAATCCTGTTATTGCAATGGAATATGCAGTCCTAAAATCGTTTGGTAAACAGTTGTGGAAAACCCTTGATCCGAAAGTGAGAGAATTACCTCGGCCACTGGGAAATGTGATTGGTGGCGGGGTGCACATTAGGGGAGGAAATCATTGCGAATTTCAAGAGTTTCTTTTGTATCCCTATAATTCAAAAACAATTGATGATGCTGTAAAAAGCAATGAATTGGCTCATAATTTTGTTAAAAAACATATAAAAAATATGAAGTTAGATTCGGCTATGACTGATGAAGGGGCATGGGCACTTGAGTTATCTATTGAAGAAATATTGGATTTGCTGAAGAAGGTTTCTAATGAAGTCTTTGATGAAACTGGAATCAATTTAAAAATTGGAATTGATATTGCCGCAAATAGTTTTTGGGATGGAGAAAATTATGTCTATCGAGATAAAAAATTAAGTTCATTGAATCAAGTTGAATATATCTCTACTTTAATTGAAAATTATGATTTGCATTATGTTGAGGATCCATTTATGGAAGAAGATTTTATTGGATTTGCAGAATTAACTGCAAAATATGGAGAAAAATGCATGATTACTGGTGATGATTTAACGGTCACTAATCTTGAAAGATTGGAAAGGGCAATTACTGAGAAATCAATTAACTCCATGATTGTGAAACCTAATCAAAATGGAAGTTTATTGGGATTTAGGGATGTTATTGATTTAGCTAAAAAAAATAAAATTAATTTGGTAATTTCTCATCGTTCCGGAGAAACCATGGATGATTCTTTGGCAGATTTGGGAGTGGGATTTAAAATTCCAATTATAAAATGTGGGATTCATGGTAGTGAAAGAAAAGTTAAATTGGATCGATTAAGGAAGATTAGTAAAGAGATAAAATTTGATTTGTAGAAAGTTTTATAAATGGGCGTTTTTGCCTAAATAGGAAGATGGCTGAAGATCAATATTTGATTCCGTTGGAAGATTATTTGAAGGCGGGAATACACATAGGTACTAAATTTAGAACTAAACATATGGATAAGTTCGTATATAAAGTTAGGCCGGATGGTTTGTCTGTATTAAACGTTGAACAAATTAATGATAGGTTAAAATTAGCCGGTAAATTATTATCGGATTATGATCCAAAAGACATCATAATTGTATGTAGAAGAGAAAATGGTTGGAAGTCTGTTAAAAAATTTGCAGATATGACTGGAGTAAAATCTTTTATTGGAAGATACCCTCCGGGTATGCTAACTAATGCTAACTTGGAAGATTTTATTGAGGCTAAATTAATTTTGGCTGTAGATCCAATTCCTGATAAGAATGTAATTAATGATGCGTCCAAATTGGGAATTCCAGTGATTGCATTATGTGATTCAAATAATGAATCGAAAAATATTGATTTAGTTGTTCCATGCAATAATAAAGGTAAAAAAAGTTTAGCTGTAGTATTCTTTGTTTTAGCAAGAGAATTTTTGAAAAATAAAGAATTAATTAAAGCAGATAAAGATTTTACTGCAACAATTGAAGACTTTACTGCGGAATAATAATCTTTATATATTTGTTTTCTTTTAATTTATTAGAGGCAATCGGAGATTTGTTAATTTTCGAATTAACTTAAGATTGATTTATTTCGGTTAATCTCCGGCCTAGACTTTTTTGATAAGTTTTATAAATAATGTAAATAAAGTTTGAGTTATGGATATTAAGTTAATGTTGAGTAAAATTTTAAAGAAAACTACTGGAGAAGATGTTTCTAATATTCTTGAAATTCCTGCAGATCCAAGCCGAGGAGATATTTCATTACCTTGTTTTTTTCTTTCAAAAAAATTAAAAAAAAGTCCGGTAGACATTGCTTCAGAATTTGTGGAGAAAATAAAACTTCCTGCAATGTTTTCTAAAGTTGAAAATGAGGGGCCATATTTGAATTTTTTCCTTAACAAAAATTTATATTCCAATAAACTAATTGAAGAAATATTTTCTTTGAAAGGAGAGTATGGGGGAAATTCTATTGGGAAATCTAAAAATGTAGTTGTGGAATACTCCTCTCCAAATATTGCCAAATCTTTCGGCATTGGGCATTTAAGATCGACTCTGGTTGGTAATGCTATCGCAAATATTCATAAATTTAATGGTTATAATGTTATTCGGATAAATTATTTGGGCGACTGGGGAACTCCATTTGGAAAAATATTATTTGGGTATGAAAAATTTGGAAGTAAAAAATCACTGAAAGAAGATCCAGTTAAACATCTATTCGATTTATATGTCAAGATGAATAAAAATGAGGATTATGATGAAGAATCTAAAGAATATTTTAAACGTTTAGAATCTGGAGACAAATCTTTAGTTAAGCAGTGGAAATTATTTAGGGAATTAAGTATTAAAGAGTTTAAAGAAATTTATTCTTTGCTTGGCGTGAAATTTGATGTTTATTCTGGTGAGGCCGAATATAATTCTAAGTTGGGTGGCGTTATTAAAGAATTAACAAAAAAGAAATTGCTTGTCGAAGATGATGGAGCAAATGTTGTTAAATTGGGCGACCTGGGCGTTGCATTAATTCAGAAAAGTGATGGCAGTAGTTTGTATATGACTCGGGATATTGCTACCGCAATTGATAGGTACAAAAAGTATAAATTTGATAAGATGATTTATGAAGTTGGCTCCGAACAAAAATTGCATTTCCGTCAATTGTTTGAAGTATTGAATTTGATGGGCAATAAATGGAGTAAAGATTGTGTTCATATTGCACATGGGATGTATTTAGATGAGGATGGCAAAAAGTTTTCTACGCGAAAAGGTAAAACTGTTTTCATGAAAGATGTTTTGAATGAAACTGTTAAATTGGCTGAAAAATCTATCAAGGGCCGTAATGTTTCTAAAAATGCAGCTATGGAAATTGCTAAGGCTGCAATAATTTATGGGGATCTCAAAAATCATCCCGGAAGGGATGCAATATTCAATATTGATAAATTTTTAGAATTCTCTGGAGATACCGGGCCTTATTTATTATATACCTATGCTCGCGCAAATTCGATTGTTTCCGATTTCAAAGTTAGAAAATTTTCTGATGTTGTTTTAGAAGAAAATGAATTTAAATTAATTAAAATGATGGGGGAATTTCCTTCAATTGTTAAAAATTCAATGGAAAATATTAATCCTTCTGTAGTTTCTCATTATTCTTATGAATTGTGTCAATCATTTAATGAATTTTATCATTCTTGTAAAGTTGTAGGGTCTCCAAGTGAAGCCTTCAGAATTAATTTGGTTAAATCATTTATGATAGTTTTAGAAAATTCCCTTTCTTTATTGGGAATTAATGTTGTAAAGAGGATGTAAGATGAAAATTTATTGCAATGAAAAATTTGTTTCTACAGGGAAGTTTATTAATCCTATTTTGGGATTAATGTTTAGGAGAGTTTCAAATATTTCTGTTTTAGATATTCGAAAATTTTCTGGTGATTATGTCCATATGTTATTTGTTTTTAATAAGTTAGATGTCGTTTGTTTGGACGAAAATTTTAAAGTAATTAAGGTTGTTAAAGGCCTATTGCCTTTCGTTGGGAGATTTTTTGTTGATTGTGCCTATATCCTCGAGTTTAAAAGTGAAGAATTTCTTTTCAAAAAGGGGGATTCAGTTGTTTTCAAATAAAAGTAAGGTTTATAAACTAACTTTTTAGGGGTTTAGAGATGATAGAAATAATTAGTGTTGGCGGTTATGAAGAAGTTGGAAAAAACATGACTGTCATAAAATATAAAGATGAGGCTGTTGTTTTGGATATGGGTTACCACTTACCAAGTTTAACTAAATTCCAAAGAGAGGGCGGCGATAAGAAGTACTTAACAGTTAAAGGAATGCAAAAACTTGGTGCAATCCCAGATGATTCAAAATTAGATAAATCAATTGTGAAGGCCATTGTGCCATCACATTGTCACTTAGATCATATTGGTGGAATTATGTATATGGAAGGGGCTTATAATGCTCCCATTTATGCATCTCCGTATACTATTGAAGTTATGAAGATATTGGCGAAAGATGATAAAAAAGAATTCAAAAATGATTTAATTGTTAAAAAGTTAGGTTCAAAATTCAAAGTTTCTGAGAATATCGAAATTGAATTGATTGCTATGACTCATTCTACTTTGGATGCTGCAATGATTGCAATTCATACGCCTGATGGAATAATCATTTATTCAAATGATTTCAAATTGGATAATAAACCTGTTATGGGTAAAAGGCCAGATGTTGCAAGATTAAAAGAACTTGGTAAAACTGGAAAAGTTAAAGCTTTGATTCTGGATGCGTTATATTCTAGTACTCCTGGAAAATCATTTTCTGAAAGTGTTGCTAGAGAAATGCTAAAAGATGTAATGCTTGGTACCGAAAATACTGGTCATGCTTTGATTGTTACTAGTTTTGCTAGTCAAATTGCTAGATTAAAAAGTGCAGTTGAGTTCGGTAAAAAAATCAATCGAAAAGTTGTATTTTTGGGTCGATCTTTGGCTAAGTATACCAAAGCTGCAGAGAATCTGGGGTATGCACCGTGGATGAAGGATGTTGAAGTGGTCACTTATGCTGGACAAGTAAAGAAAAAATTGAAAATAATCGAAGCAAATCGTGGAAAATACCTTATTTGTTGTACTGGAAATCAGGCTGAAGAAAATGCAATTTTGACTAGACTTGGTAGAAAAGAATTACCTTTCAAATTCCAGAAAGATGATCATGTTGTTTTTTCATGTAGGACAATTCCTGTAGAGCCGAATATTACTAACCGTGCAAAATTAGAAAAACAATTCATCAAAGAAGGTGTGCGAGTCTTTAAGGACATTCATGCTAGCGGACATGGCGCAATAGAAGATGCCAGAGATTTGATTGAAATGCTAAATCCAGAAATAATTATTCCTGGGCATGGTGCAATGGATCAAACCGGAGGAATAACTAGTTTAACTGACGGAATGGGCTACAAAACTGGAAAAGATGTTATTTTTATGGAGGATGTCAAAACTTTGAAATTAAAATGAAAAAATTAATTTCTTTAGTTTTTATTCTTATTCTTATTTTTAATTTTGTTTTGTATATTTTTGGTAAGTTGGATACTTTCGTGTTTTGGAGTATAATTTTACTTTCATTTATATTTTCTCATCATTATTTACCCAAGTTAAAAAATGATTGAGATTGCACAATTCCTAAGTTTTATAAAGTATTTTTCATTCTTTTTTTAAAATGGAAAGTCTTGAAAAAAAATTAAGTGTCATTAAATCTGGAATTGTTGATAGATTTAATGAAAAGGAAATGGCAGAAAGTGATTATTGGAGATTTACTTATAACTTGGTTCTTGATGAGGGAATAATTGAAGGATCATTTGAAGATTATAATAATTCTACTTTTTCAATTAAATTTGCTACTAATATGGGATTTAATATTGGCCTAAAGGAATTGAGAGGATTGGAAACTAATTATGTTTTTATGCCCGGTGTTGAATTTTCTGAAGAAGCTCAGAAGGACATAGATTCTTTTGTCAGTATTAAGGACGGAGTAGAGAATTATTTGGGAATGGTTGAAAAAAATTTTTCTAGACCATTTACTAAATCCGAGTATTCTGGATTGATCGAGGCATATATATCGGATAATAGTATGATTCGAGAAGAATTAAAATTGGAGATGTCTACAAGAATGAGAATTTATTTTGAAAATGATTTTGATTTGATTGAAGATGATGAACAACTTGGGAAATATAGTTATAATCAAATTAGGGCCGCAATTAAGAAAATTTAATTTTTTTTCTTTTTTTTAACCAAACTAAAGGTTTATAATCAACCTTTTATTTCCTTTTTTATGGTAGAAATTATTCCCCTGCAGGAAATTGATGAAAAATATTTAATTGAAAGAGTTGAGGCTGGAGACATTTTTATTTATCCAACTGACACAGTTTATGGGTTGGGATGTAATGCACTAAATTCTAATTCTGTTTTAGATTTGAAAGCGATTAAGAAAAGAGATTCGAATAAGCCTCTGTCTGTAATTGCCCCTAGTAAAAAATGGATATATGATAATTTTGAAATTTCTAAAAAAAGTTATGTGCAGACTTTGCCTGGCCCATTCACATTTATTTTCAATGTTAAAAAAAATAGTGTTTCTAGAGAAGTAAACCCTGGAAAAAACACTTTAGGAGTCAGGATTCCCCATCATCCTTTCACTAGATTAATACAAAGGGCGAAAATTCCATTTATTACTACTTCTGTAAATTTATCTGGTAAGCGCCCAATAAGGGAAATTAAAAATATTCCAAAAAGTATTCTTAAAAAAGTGGATTTTGTCATTGATGGGGGATTTTTACACAATCAACCATCAACAATAATTGATTTGACCCAAGAAATGCCTAAAATTGTCAAAAGATAAAAAGTTTTATAAATTTGATAAGATTCCCTTAATTATGAAAAAGAGCATTATGATATTAGTTCTGGTAATTTTGTCTAGTTATAGTGTTTTTGCTCATGATGATTTAATTGTTACTCATGAGATTGTTCAAGATAAAGTATTGAATGGTGATGAATTTGTTTTTAAAGTAAATATTGAAAATAAACAGAATGTTTCTGACACTTTCAGATTTTATTCTCCCACAACTTTTTGGGAATGGATTTTCAATATAGAACCAAAACAAATTAAATTAGATGCGGAATCTAGCGATGATGTTGTTTTAAAATTGGAACCCTATGATGGCAAAGATCCGGGAAATTATGCCATTACATTGAACATTGTTTCAAATAATGATTCCGAAATTTTGACTGAGCATTCTTTTGATGTTGAAATTTTAGATTATAATGATGTGATTGATGTTGATTTGGAATTGCCAAAAGTTATTGATGTGGATGAGGACAATTTGTTTAGAATTTCTTTAACTAGTAATTATTGGAAATCAATTCCTAACATTTCTGTAAATTTCAAAAGTGATTATTTTGATGAAACTGGGAAATCGCATGATTTAGTTGATGAATTTGAAAATGAATTTTTAATTAATTTTGGTCAAAATGTTGAAGTTGCAGATATAAATCTTCAAACTAATGTTTATCGCGACGGAAAATTAGTGATTGAAAAAACTCAAAAAATAAGTATTGCGCCTTCTGGAGATGTTCAAGAAGTTGGGACACCTGAAAGTGGGTTTTTAAGATCGAAAGAAACTATTGAAAAAATAAATAATGGAAACTCAGTTTCATATGAGAGTGTAACAAAAAAATTAACTTATTTTCAAAAAATATTCACAAGTTTTAATGAAGAGCCGTCGTCAATTGAAAAAGTTGACGGATACTATCTTCACGAATGGAGTTTCAGTTTAAATTCTGGCGAAGGCAAAGTAATCTCAATAGAATCGGATTATAGAAAATTTGTTCTGGGATCCGTTATGGCAATCCTCCTTATTTGGCTATTATTTGCATATTTTAAAACAGATTTGAAATTAACAAAGAGAATTACTTCTGTTCAACATTCAAACGAGGGAGTTTCAACAATTAGCATTTTATTGATTTTGAAAAATAAAGGATTGACTAAAATTAGGGATGTAAAACTTATGGATGGGATGGTTAATGTTGTTGAAAAACCAGGAAAATTTGGATCCATCCAACCTTCAAGAATTATTAAAGCAGAAAAGGGGACAAAAATGATGTGGCATATTCCTGAAATTGAGGCAGGATCAGAATTATTTATATCTTACACTGTAAAAGTTAAGGCGAAAGTTATTGGAAGTTTATTTGTTCCGAATGCCATTGTCAAGTATATTAAGAATAAACGGCGAAGATTAATCAAATCTAACCCGGTTAAAATTTTTGGTTAATTTTATATATTGTTAATTTCAGAATTAATATATGAAACATTGGGTGGCGTTTGTTTGGACATTTTTTATTATTGTTTTTTTCATTGTTGCATATTCAATTTCTAATGATCCATATTCTCAAATTATAAGAGATTCTGAATTTATTGGGAGTCCAAATGCGAGTATTATAATTGTCGAGTTTGGAGATTATCTTGATCCTGTTTCAAGGCAGAGCGAAAATAATATGAAAAGATTGAGAATGGATTATGATGTTAAATTCATTTACAAACATTTTGTTAAGTCCAATGAATCGATTCATGCGGCGATGGGTGCAAAATGTGCCCAAGGTCAAGGGTTTTTTGAAGAAATGCACACTAGTTTATATTCCTATAGTGGCGATTTTACTGTTCATGCAATAAATAACATGGCCGCCGAGATAGGCGGATTGAAACTTGACAAATTTGAAGTTTGCATGGATGAGGGGTTATTCAAGTTTAATATAGAAAGAGAAACGAATCTTGGAGAAAGATTAGAAGTTGCTTTCCTCCCCGTCGTATATATTAATGAAAAACGCTTTGAGGGATTAGTAGATTATTCTAGTTATTCTTCATTTATTGATAATGAAAACGTTTAAAAGCTATTTTTTTCTTAAATTTTTGTATGGCATGTAAAAGATGTAAGGAAAAACCCGTAATTACACTCACTAACAATAATATTTCTCTTTGCAAGGGTTGTTTTATTAAATATTTTGAATCAAAAGTTCGAAAAACTGTCAGACAGTATAAATTATTTAAAAAAGGAGAAACTATTGCGGTTGGAGTTTCTGGCGGCAAAGATTCTTTAACAACATTACACGTTCTGAATAAAATTATTAGTAAACAAAGAACCACTAAACTTCTTGGAATTTTAATTGATGAGGGGATTGATGGATATCGGGATGAATCAATTATAACTGCTAAAAAATATTGCTCTGAATCTGGAATCCCATTACATATTTTCAGTTTTGAAGATGAATTCGGATATAAATTGGATAAGGCTTTGAAAAAATTGAATATCAACTCTTGTAGTCTTTGCGGAGTTTTCAGAAGATACTTATTGAATAAAGCTTCTCGAGATTTGAAAGTTGATAGAATTGCTACTGGGCACAATCTAGATGATGAATCTCAATCAATTATTATGAATACATTCAGAAATTCAATGGAAACTTCTGCTCGCCTAGGCCCAATTACTGGCATTCAGGAGGATGCGAAATTTATCAAGAGGATTAAACCATTATATTTTCTTACTGAAAAAGAGATTATGACTTATGCTTTTATTAAGGGTTTGACAGATAACTTTAATGAATGCCCCTATGCTAAAAATTCACTTCGTTCAGATGTCAGAAATATGATAAATGGAATTACAAAAAAATACCCTTCTACTAAATACTCAATTGTGAATTCATTTTTGGAAATCTTGCCTTCATTGAAAGAGAAATATTCTGGATCTGCTATTGAAACTTGCGAGGAATGTGGCGAACCATCTTCAAATTCTTTTTGCCGTGCATGCATATATGTTAAGGAGTTAAAAAATGGTTAAGGTTTATATTGATAGGTTGGGAGATAAAGGAGAAATTAAAGTAAAGAATGTTCAAGAATTGATCGATATGTTCAATATAAATATCTCTGAATATATTGTTGTTAAAAATGGTGAATTAGTTAATCATGAAGCATCGTTTTGTGAGAAAGATTCGGTTAAATTGCTTAGTGTTGTATCAGGTGGTTAATACCAAAAACTTTTTAATTAGAAAAATTACTTTTTTTATATGAAAAAATGGATTATTGCGGGAATTGTTATTGCAAGTTTAATAATTTTGAATAATACTTGCATTACAGGTAATTGTGTTCAGGAAAGTGAGTATGATGATTTTGCAAAATATTTAACTTCTGAAGGAATTTCTCTGGCTGGAACTGATTGGTGCAGTCATTGTAAGGCACAGAAAGAATTATTTGGAGATTCATTTAGATATGTTGATTTCCACAATTGTGATTCTGAGCGTAGTTGGTGTTTAGGTAATGGGGTAGAAGGATATCCCACTTGGATTTTTCCAGATGGCCAATTATATCCGGGTACAAGGAGCATAGAACAATTAAAAGAACTTTCTGGATACGATGAATAGGTATGTTAGGCAGGAAATTTTTATTGGTAAAAATTCCCAGAAAAAATTAGAAAATTCTAAAGTATGTATTGTGGGTGTTGGCGCATTGGGCACCCTGAGTGCATCATTATTGGTTCGTGCAGGAATTAAAGAGTTAGTTCTAATCGATAGAGATTATATCGAATTAGATAATTTACAAAGGCAACATTTATTTACAGAAAAAGATGTTGGAAAATTAAAAGTCGAAGTTGCTAAGGCAAGACTCAATGAGATTAATAGTGATATTAAAATTACTAGTATTTTTGATAATTTAGATCATACCAATATTGATTTAATTAAATCTTCAGTGGTATTGGATTGTACAGATAATTTCGAAACGAGATTCCTAATTAATGATTA
>JABJPM010000027.1 GCA_018663865.1 Candidatus Woesearchaeota archaeon
ATAATGTTGCGGCAACTAATCCTCCGAGATTGTTTGAAACTCTTCTTGCAATGAAAAATGCAGGAATTACTGAAAGTATTGCAAAGATCATTGGTATTGCAAAAAATGATTTCATTAATGAATCATTTCCAAAAATTGAAGATACTTTATGAATTGATGCTCCAATCCATGGGTGTAAGCTATTTGATGCAAATCTTCCCTTTGGGGCAATCATGTGATTATCGAATGGTTTGTCATCAACAATTTCATCGCCTACGTGGCCATTTTCTAAAATATTTTCTGCCTGCCTATAATAGTGATATGGGTCTATTGCTAAAAGATATGTTTGTCCAGACTCATCTTGATAATTGTTTTTTATTTGTTGTGATAAAGAATTTATTTGTTGATTTATTTGTCCAGAATTTTCTTTTAAATATAAATTTGTTTGTTGAGATACTAAATTGTCAAATGTTTGTTGATCAATCTCTGGATATTGTTGTAAGATTGAATTGCTAATTCCGGATTGAAGATTGCTCATAACTGTTTGTTCTGCCCAATCATCTGTTATGGGGAGATCATAAGTATATGCTCTAAAAAATCCTGCTAAGAACATAGGAATTAAAAGTAATATTATCAATGTTAGATAATACTTTTTCCAAATCTTTTTCATCTTCTTTGAATTGAAGTTAAATTCTAAGTCTTCAGCCATTCCTTTTTTGAATTTGGGTATGTTTATAAATGTTGTTGTGTTTTATTTTTTCTAATGCCGGGATCGCATAATCTGGTATTGCACCGGTCTCGAAGAAAACCTTCTGGAAAGCATTTCCTAGTAAATTGTTTTTCGTGAGAACCGGGCCTTCGGGCATCTGGGTTCAAATCCCAGTCCCGGCGTTTATCAAAACTTTTATATATTTTGAGGAACTAGAAACATCATGGCAGATCCACTATTAGCGCCGGCCCAGAATACAAGTATATTTTTATTTGGAATAGTAATGGTTGTAATTATATACCTTCTATGGAAAATATTAAAAAATAAATAACTTTATTCTTGTGTTAAGGATTCTATTATTGTAGCGAAAGCTGGTCTTGTGATAAATACTCCTATTGAAACTCCAACTATTGTAACTAATGCAAATCCCCTTAATAATCCTGCTCCAGCAGAGAATAATGGAATCATTGCCGCTAATGTTGTTAAATAGGCCGCGAATATTATTGAAAATGCCCTTTTTAATTTATGTTTCCAAGAGTGAACGTATTCAGAACCTTTGGACAATATTTCATCTATGATAATTATTTGATGATCTACCCCAGTACCAACTGCTGCAATTATACCTGCTATTGCGGCTAAGTCTAAGTTATATTTTGCAACTGCTGCAAAACCTAAGATTAAAACTATTTCTGATAAAGAAGTTATTAACATCGGGATTGCAATTTTCAATTTTCTATATCTTATGAAAATAATTAATGAGACTGCTAAAATTGCGCATAATCCTGCAATCATTGCGTTTTTGATGAATGCCGAACCCAATGCTGGAGAGATAGTATCTATTTTTTCAACTTCTAATTCAAATGGAAATGAACCTGTTAATAGAACAGTTTGTAATTTATTCATTTGTGTTAATGCTGATTGTACTGCCTCTTCTTGTGTTTCTCCAAGTCCTGGACCTGAGATAACGATGCTTGTTGCTAAACTCCCTTTAAGGTCTGCCCCAATGTTTAATGAATCTACTTGTGTGTTATCCAAGTAAAAATCTAATTTTTCTGATAAGTATTGTTGCCCATTTGCTTCTGTAATAACATCAAGATTTTCAGTTATTCTTGCATGGTTTTGAGCTGCATCATTACTTAATCTTATTTGGAATTCAAATTTACAATAATATCCTTCCTCTGTTGGAACACAATCTCTTATGCCTGCACATGTCCCATCGTTTTTACAAACGAATGTTACATCTTCTTCTCCGCCAGCGAATACGGTTTCATTCCCTATCTTTGCTTCGAATTTTCCTTGGGATGCAATTAAATCTGAAACTTCTTGTTGAGTTGCCCCTGCAATTTCAACTAAAACATATTTGTTTCCTGAAAGATCATCTGAAGATCTTATATCTATATCTGAAAGTCCGTATGTGTTTAATCTTGCTCGCATAACTTCAATTAAATTATCTCTTTGATCTTCTGTAATTTGTTCTGTTGGTTTTAGTAATACTCTTGTTCCACCCTGTAAATCCAAACCTAATCTAATGTTGCTTTGCGGGATGTTTTGTATAGATAGGCCAAGGTCATCAGAATTTTTTATTATTGTGTATGTTTTCAAATCAGTATCTAACCTTACTGATTCATTCATTGGAGTTTCTTGTAATATTTGTGAATACTCTTGCAAGTTATTTATTTTTTCTCCATTTATTCTCTCAATTCTTTCATAATTTGTTGGTGCTAAATCTTTTGAGGGATTATTTAATCCTGCTAAACTTGCTTCAGAATTATCTTCTACCGATTTTATTACAACTCCTTCTGTGTTAAATTGAGGATTTATTGCTACTAATGTTGCTAATAAACAGAATATAAGTACGATCACCCTTGCTTTTTTTAACATTTTCATTTTTCTAAGTACCACACTAAAATTCCAGTATTCATTAACCATGTTGAAAGCATATCAACAAGTAATGCTATTAGGATGATTCCAAACATTTGTTTTAATATTATTGAATTTGTAATTAAGAATGCAATAAATAATGCTATTATTGTAGTTATTGTCATTGTCATTCCTGTTTTGAATGCAATTACAATTCTATCCCATAAATCTCCCGATTTTCTTTTTAGAACTTTTGTTGTTAACATAATGTCAGTATCAATTGAATAACCAATGATCATTAAAAATGCAGCAATTCCAGCTGTTGAAATTTTCATTCCCAATGCACTTATTATTGCTAAGGTTATTGTAATATCTAAGAATGCAGATAATATCACTGCTATTGAAGGTACGAATTTTCTGAATGTTACGAAAACTACTATTCCCATTAATATGAATGCAAAAAATATTGCTTTTAACATTTCATTGAAGAATGATTTTCCTAATGATTCTCCTGTTTGTTGAATTGAAATATCTGCCGTTGGAAAATTTGTATTAATATATGTGGTTAATTCTTTTAATTCTATGTCTGTAGTTTCTAAAATTATACCTTTGTCTTGTTTTGATCCTAAAGTTGATAAACCTCTAACTGAAATTTCTGCATTAGGATATTTTTCTTGTAAATCTGTTTTTAGATTTTCTGTATCTATATTTTCTTGAAAATAAATTGTTGCTGAAATTCCGCCCTTCAATGAAACATCCTTATCTATTATGTATCCGTTGTTTGCATATTGAACAGATAGGAATAAAATGCTTAATCCCAATAATATAAATGGTATAAGAAGTAATTTCTTATAATGTTTCATATAAAAGCTTTTCATAATGGTTTTGAGATTAAGTTTTATTTAAAAGGTTTTGGTTATTGATAGATTTTCTTCCCATGGTTAAATTTCAACAAAATTACTTCATCTTTTTTATTGAATAAATCCCTATATTTCCTCGCGCGCTTAATTTTGTTACTTCCATTTTGTTCGTAATAGGATAATCTTATTATGTGAATGTTCTGGTTTAGATAGTTTTATTAATTGGTTTTAGTGTCTTTCATTATGATTGAAGTTTTAAGACTTGGACATCGTATTAGTAGAGACAAAAGAATTAGCACACATGTTGCATTAGTTGCAAGATCTTTTGGGGCTTCCAAGATATATTACACTGGACAAAAAGATGGATCCTATGAAAATAGTGTTGAAAGGATTGTTTCTGAATTCGGAGGAAATTTTTCTATCGAACATGTTGAGTCTTATAAAAAATTATTTGCTGGCAAAACAGTTGTCCATCTAACAATGTATGGAGAGGATTTTCTTGAAGTTTCTGATTTAAAAGGGGATATTTTAATTGTTGTTGGTGGAGAAAAGGTTCCTGGTGAAGTTTATGAGTTGGCGGATTATAATGTTGGCGTAACTAATCAACCTCATTCTGAAGTTGCGGCTCTGGGAGTTTTTATGGACCATTTAGTTAAAAGTTCTTATCCAACTTTTAAAGATGGGAAGGTTAGAGTGAAGCCAAGTACTAAAGGAAAAGAGTTCTATTAAAGAAACATTTAAATATAGAAATTTTAAGATTGTACATTAGGGTGATTGATTGAAAAAAGGATTAATTTTTTTAATGGTGGTATTGCTAGTTGGTTTTGTTAGTGCCGCATCAGTTTTCAATGTTGAATTAACTAAATATAATTATTCTGTTGGGAGTAATTTCCAGGGAAATATAATCATTAATGATAGTAG
>JABJPM010000028.1 GCA_018663865.1 Candidatus Woesearchaeota archaeon
CTAAAAGAAGAAGGAATGAAAGAAGAAGTTGCAGACAAAGTAGCTGAAGAAGTCAAAGAAGAATCTGGCGAAGAAATAGCAAAAGAAGCAACCAAAAAAGAAGAAAAAGTTCCTACTGCTGCAGAATTAGCAAAAAAGAAAACTTCAAAACAATTATAAACTATTTCTAATGACAAAACTTATGAAATTTCCTTTTGAAAAAGAAAACAAAGAGATCATCATAAAACAAAAAGAAATTATAGATGAATCTCAGGGAGCGGATCCAAATAAAAGAACCCTAAATGAATCCCTGGACTACGGAATAATAAATATAAATAAACCCCAAGGCCCATCTTCTCATCAAGTAACAGATTATGTTAAAAAAATTTTAGAAATTAATAAGGCCGGACATTCTGGAACCCTAGATCCCAATGTTACAGGATCATTGATAATTGCATTTGGGCGATCTACAAGAGTTATTCACAATCTCCTAAAAGCAGGAAAGGAATATGTTTGCTTTATGAGGATACATAAAAAAGTAGATGATGAAACAATAAAAAACACAATAAAATCATTCGTGACAAAAATAGATCAAATGCCGCCGGTAAGGTCTGCAGTAAAAAGAAGAAAGAGACAAAGAGAAATTTACTATATAAATGTTCACGAGATAAAAGATAATCAAAATGTATTATTCACTGTAGGTTGCGAAGCAGGAACATATATTCGAAAACTATGTCACGATATTGGATTGAAACTAAATACTAAAGCGCATATGCAACAATTGATTAGAACAAGAGTTGGCCCATTCGATCAAACGACAATGCATTCACTATATGAATTAAAAGATGCATTTGAATTGTATAAGCAAGGGGATGAAGAAGAATTAAAAAAAATTGTCCTTCCCATTGAAACCGCAATTGAACACCTTCCTAAAATTTGGATTTCAAATCATGCGGTAGACCCATTATGCCATGGAACTGATTTAGCAATTCCAGGAATTATAAAATTTGAATCAAATATTAAAGAAAAAGATACTATTGCTATACTCACTTTAAAAGGTGAATTGGTTGCAACTGGAGTTGCGATAATAAATTCAGAAATAATAAAAAAAGATGAAAAAGGAATTGCAGTTAAAATAAAAAAAGTATTTATGAAAAAAAATACATATCCAAAATACGAAAAAGAATAAATCATGACTTCTATGTGGTTACATAATGCTTATATAACCAAAAATTAAATTTATAACATTACATTCAACAAAAGGAGGTAAACTATAATGGCAAGAAAAAGAAAGAAAAAAACTCAATTCGCTTGGGATAAGTGGGCTTTCAATCTTGCATGGATACTTGCAATAGTTTTAGCCCTTGGTGGAGTGCTTGGAGCTGGATGGGTAGTTATGCCTTTCTGGACATTAGCATTTGTAATCCTTGGACTTATAGTAGGTTTCATGTATAAAATGAAAGATGTGTCTTTACTAATCCTAGTGACATTAATCCTTGCTTCTGGCGGATCTGCATTCGGCATAATTAGATATGTTGGACCATTCGTAGGAAACGTAATTGGATATTTCGTAACTTTCCTAATACCAGCAACAGTTTTGGTTGCGATGAGAAAAGTTTATGAAATGCTTAAATAAAAACCTATTTTTTTTATTTTTTTAATAATAAAATTTATAAACCTAAATTGAATCATAAAAGTATACATGGAGGTATAATATAAAATGTTAGTTGTAAAATCAAAAATAAAAGAATATGTAAAGGATTGTAATGTTGCTGGAGACTTCGCAGAAGCTCTTGATAAAGAAGTTGAAGTATTAATCTCTAAGGCAGAAGAAAGATGCAAAGCAAATGGAAGAAAAACTGTTCAATCTAGAGATTTATAATCTCTTTTTCTTTTTATTTCTAAAAACGCTTGCCAAACACCGGCACGAAATTTATAAACAAATTTAATTCTGATATATTTATGAGCAAACAAAAGGGCACAAGGGCAGAAAGAGAATTATTCCATCTGTTCTGGAAAAATAATTTTGCAGCAATACGGGCGGCAGGATCCGGATCAACAACAATGCCTGCGCCAGACATCTTGGCAGGAAATAAAAATAGATTATTGGCCATAGAATGTAAATCAATAAAAAATAATAGACATTACTTTCCAAAAAAAGAGATCAATGAATTAGTAGAATTTTCTAACATAATAAACGCAAAACCTATAATCGGAATGAGATTTGACAACCATGGATGGTTTTTTTTAGATGTCAATAATTTAAAAACTAATAAAAATGGAAATTATACAATCTCACTAAAGTTATCTAAAGAAACTGGAAATAACTTCGAAGAATTAATTGGAAAATATAAACAATTGAAACTATAATTTTATAATGTGTCTCAAATTACCATTTATTGATGAAATATTTAATATTGTTTTTACTCTTGATTCCAAATACATATGCATTTTTAGAGATTACAGAGGTAATGTATAAACCATTAGAATCATATCATTATAACGAATGGATAGAAATTTACAATAATGAAAATATTTCAATAAATATTACTAAATTGAAACTATGTTCAAACATTATTCTCCCGGGATTCATAAATCATTCAAATAATGAATTATATTTTAACAATACTTTCGAAATTGGGCCACTCCAATACGCCATAATGACTGATGGTGGGACTGGAACCGAAACATACAATAATTATAATATCAATCCAGATTCAATTGCAATGCATGTAAATGCATCATCACTATGCACTGGACTAAATGATGGTGGAGAGTTGATAAGCATGTATTATAATTCTGAGTTATCTGACGCACTTAATTATCATCCAAATTGGGGAGGAAATAATGGAAAATCATTATGTAAACTAAATAATATTTGGCAAAACTGCAATCCCACACCAGGATACAAAAATGAAAATATACAATCAAATGAATACACTCTGAAAATAACAGAATTTTTGCCAAATCCGGAAGGCGACGATAATGCTCAAATGCCGGAAGGAGAATGGATTGAATTATTTAATTACGGTGAAACAGATTTAGATTTGACAGGAATAATATTAAAAGATAAAGCGAATCATGAATTAATAATCTCGAGCACAACAACATATAATCAAACAATAAGATCGAATCAATACTTAATAATTTATACAAATGGGCAACCAATATTAAATAATGATGGATTGGAAGAAATAAACCTATTAACTCCGGAAGAAATAGAAATCGAGAAGATAACGTATTCTAATTCAAAAGAGGGGAATTCCTGGTCAAAAATAAATAATACTTGGCATTTGACAATTCCAACAAAAGGAGAGCAGAACCCAGATAACCCAGAAAATAATAAATCATCAAATATCACAATAGAAAACGTTTATCTTGGAAATGACCATAAAGCGAAATTTGGAGATAATTTAAGGGTGAGATTAAATATTTACAAAGGGGATGAAACAAAAGAGAGCATAAAGGCATACATTGAAAAAAATAATGAAAAGATTAGCAAAACAACATCATTCAATATAATAAAAAAATTTTCAGAAAATACTATCACAGTCCCGATACAAATTTTTCCAAATTGTAATTTGAAATATGCAGAAGGTAAATATGAATTAGTGATAGAGGGATTAAATGAAAAAATTCAAGAAACAATAACAATAGAAGGAATAACAAAAAATTTATGTGAAAAGCAAACATGTACTGAGGAAAATATTGTGAATTATATGGAAAAACTTAATTTCGAAACAGTTATAAATCAAGATTCTCAAGCAAATGAAATAGTTTACGAGTCAAAAGGTGAAAAAACATCCAAAAGTGGGATATATTTTTTTACACTAATACTTGTACTTTTAACAATACAAATGATAATAGAAAAATGGAAAAAATAATAGCAAATACAATAATAGAAATAGTGGGCGCGCCAATTGAGCATATAAAAGAAACAATGGAAAAAGTTTCCAATTTGATAAATGAAAATAAAAATTATGAAATAATCAAAAAAGAAACTTCAGATCCTAAAGAAAGTGAATTCCCGCACCCTTCAAAAAAGGATGAAAAAATTAAGGTATTTTCCACATTTACTGAATTTGAAATAAGTTTCAAAGATTATGATGCATTAACAAATTTCTGTTTTGAATTCATGCCGTCATCTGTAGAAGTATTAGAACCGATGGAATTAAAAATCGGAGCACAAGAAGTAAATAATACATTGAATGACATTTTAGCTAGATTGCATCATCAATCTAAAATAATAATGGAATATTCTGCATTGAAAAAAAGAATTCAACAAGTTGCAGCTAAACGTGCTTCAGAAAGTCAGCCGACTTCTTAGTTTTTTTCTTATAACTTAAAAATAAGATAGCCCCGGCAAGAATAACAAACAGCAATACAAGGAGCCAAACATTTATTCCATTTTCTTCTTTTTCTGTTCCAGGAAGGACAGTCTCATTTATGAAAGTTTGATTAATCTCCACTTCTTCAATTTTAATTAAGATTGGTAATTTAATTACTTCGCTCTCATAATGTATTTCTAAACTCCCAGTATAGTTTCCAAACTCAGCAGTTTTCTTTTGGTTAACATAAATATATTCTCTGAATTTATCTCCAGAATTGAAATCCTTCAAATTTTCATTTTGTAAATCCACAATATCAATTATATCTCCACTTAATTTGAATTCAACTAAATCAATATCTGCGCCAGAGTTTTGCAATAAAACATATCCAGACTTATCTTCAGAACTAGCAATAATGAGATCGAAACCTTCCAATCCTTGCAAAATTTCAATATTATTTCCAACCGAATGAATGGCCGGTTCTTCATCATCGTCACCAGGAATTGAACCAGGATTAGAAGAATAATCAATATTTATCCAAACTGGAATTGTAAATGTATTATTGTTAACTTCTAAAGAAATAATCCCTTTTTCTTCACCAGCATAAACGAACTCACTAAAATAAATCTCACTATTGGAAAATCCCTCGGGGGAAAGAACAAAATTTTCAATATCAAATTCTATAAAATCGAGATCAGATGAAATTGAAACCGAAATTTCAAAATCATTTGTATTTGAAATTTGTAATTGCATAAAATTTTGCGATTCGAAATCATTAAAAACGATTCCTGCAGGATTAATCATAATTTTTGATTGATTGTTTTCAACAAAACTAATATTTGTGAC
The DNA here is from genome assembly GCA_018663865.1 of Candidatus Woesearchaeota archaeon. Taxonomy (GTDB): domain Archaea; phylum Nanobdellota; class Nanobdellia; order SCGC-AAA011-G17; family PNOQ01; genus JABJPM01. Next base: position 5,154 of record JABJPM010000028.1, read on the forward strand.
GAAATCCATTTGCTTTAAAAATCCAGATTCATAATAAATCACATCATTAAAAATCAATGTGCAATTATCTTGGGCCACACCGATATTATCGAAATAAAGATAATATTCTCCATTTCCAATATTCAATAAATTTGGGACAATATCTATATTCAGTCCTGAACAAACTAAATCAATATTTTCACTTTTCAAATTCTCTTCGAGAGTCCCATTGATCAGTATACCAATTTGGGTAGTCGTCCCCAGGGAATATTCAGAAAAAGAAAAATCTAATGAAAATGCATTAACACTACCAAGAACTAAAAAAAATAAAAAAAATAAATGGAATTTCACTTTTTCCCTAAAAGATCTTTGGCTTTTTTCAAAGAATTATCTAATTCTCTTTCAGCCCGATCCACTTTTCCAGTATTAACTGGTGTACGAGAAATATTTGAGGGTGGAACCTTTTGTTGAGCAGGAGGATAGTTCGTTGTTTTTTTCCCAAATGAGAAAGATTTTGCAGGAACTTCCTTTTTACCAGGCAAAGCAGGTTTCTTTTTTGAAAAATATTGTTTATATCCAAAATATCCTCCTGCTGCACCCATTAAAACAACAATGATCACAATTAACCAAGTTATCCAACTTCCCCCTTCATCATCAGAAACGGGAACACATGACCCACTAGAACACTTTTTCCCAGGATCACAATCGGAATCATACTCGCATCCACCCGGAGTTGCAGACTCCCTTGTACATTCACCAGCAGAAGTACAATAATATCCTATTGAGCAATCATCATCAACATCACAACCTGAATCTATAACGCAAACTCCGCCAATGCACAATTCATCTTCTGCACATTCACTATTCATCGCACAATCAGGAAGTGGAACACATAAGCATCCCTCGCAAGTTCCCTCATCACAAAGAAGGTCTGAACCATCACAGTCTTCCCCAGCATCAACAATGCCATTATAACAAGTAGTATTGGAAGGTGTTTGATTAGTAGGCAATACAAAACTAACTTCATCAGTTAAAGCATAAAGTGCCATTGCAGTAGATTTTACATCCGCACTCCAAGAACCATCCTCTTCTCTTTGCTTCGATTCTAACCAATCTTTTGACGTAGACAAAGAAACACTACTCCCATCTCTTAAAAAAATTATTGCCAAGGAAGTTAATTCTTCATTTCCTTCCCAAGAACCATCATTATCACTCATTTCGACATCTAAAAAATCTGAATATATTCTAGAGCCAGTCAACATAAACAAAAATGCATTATCATGAACCTCATCATTACATTCAGACCTCAAATAAGGTTTAGTGTAATAATTCTCGCCAATTTCATTTAAAACCCAAGATCCATACTGAGTCGCACTACAACTACAAGTATTACTACGGTAAAAACATCCATTTTCTATTTCTAGAGGTACGACTTGATCAACAATATAATATTCTGTTCCACTATTATATAATAATGATGATTCAACAGTACCATCGCAATCAATCCTCATTTCTTCATGGATCCCTGCAGTAGTTTGAACACAACTTTCAAAATTTACCCAATTTTCTCCGAGGTCACAATCCGATTCACCAACAATTTCAGAATCGTTTATGAAAAAAATTTTTTCATCATTCTCATAAAATAAGTTACACTCTACCTGTTCACTTCCAGAAGTTAAAAATTGTATGAACCATAATCCATCTCCAGATCTTAAATTTTTCTTTTGTTTGTTTTTTAACCATTCGACTTCCAAATCAACATTTTCTCCAACCTTATAAAGAACTAAAGTTGCCAATGCACTTTCTTTGATATCTCCATCATCCCAATGATCAACTTGCCTTAAATCTTTTAATTTATTAACACCTGCCGAAACATCATATCCTGCATTTCTTAAAGCAAGAATAGACCAAGCTAATTGTTCAACATTTGTTCCCCAATTGGTCTGTTGCATCTCAGAATCTAGCCATTCGAATCCATCAATTAAATCCACGCTACTATTTTCTTCAGCAGAAACATTAACACTAATAATGGCCATTAAAAATAATCCTATCAAAATACCTCTTTTCATGATAATATTAAAAGAAAAGTTATTTAAAAAAATTTCTATTTATTACAACTATGTTTAAAGGCATAAAAGACGTAAAATACTTCTCAAAAGGAAAAAGATCATTAATTTACACGGGGATTTATAAAAATCAAAAAGTAGCAATAAAAATTAAAAATCCAGTGTCCGAAGCAAAAAACAGAATAGAAAATGAAATAAAATTTTTAAAAATATTAAATAAATATAATATTGGTCCAATATTATTAATAAATACAAAAAAATATTTTGTTTATAAATTTGTAGAAGGAGAATTTTTAATAGATTATTTAAAAACTGCAAAAAACAAACATAAAATTCTAAAAAAAGTTTTAGATCAATGTAGAACACTAGACAAATTAAAAATAAATAAATTAGAATTCACAAGACCAATAAAACATGTTTTTGTAAAAAATAATAAAATAACAATGATAGATTTCGAAAGATGTTATTATGCTGAAAATCCAAAAAATGTTACTCAGTTCTGTCAATTTTTAATAAGGTATAATTTAATGGAAAATAACATCAAAACATTACAAAATTATAAAGAAAAACAAACTGAAAAAAATTATAAAGAAATAAAGTTATTATTGGCAACAGACATAATATAACTTTCCAAAATATTTAAAAACTAAACAATCTAATTCAATTTATGCCAAAAACAACAACAAGAGCATTTATTACAACTTTTTTTAGTATCATCGGATTTATTATTTATATTTTAGCTTGGAGAAAAGATAAATATACAAAATTTTATGCCAAGCAAAGCCTAGTTGTATTTATTTTTGCAATAATAGGGTCCGCTGTAGCAACAACAGTAGGATGGATCCCCGTAATAGGCGGATTAATCGCTGCAGGAGTAAATATATTAGTTATTTTAGCCTGGATATATAGTTGGTCATATGCACTCTCTGGAAAGCAAAAAGAAGTTCCAGTCATCGGAGAATACGCTAAAAAAATAGATTTGTAAAATGGATATAAAAAAATTAGCAATGGTGATAGTAATAGCAATACTTATACCAGTGTTTATTGCATTATTTATTGATGCGCTATATTCTGAACCAGAGTATGAAGATTATTGCGATTTTGAACAATATCCCAGGGCATTACAGATAAAAGGGGATCAAAGTTGTGATTTTGAATATAGCTCAGAACAAGAAGAATGTTATGAAAATAAAGGGACTCCAAGATTTGATTATGATTCAGATGGATGCCAAATTTATAATGAATGTGATTTCTGTAGTAAAGATTATAATAATGCTAGAGATGAATACAATCGAAATGTATTTTTCATTTTTGCAATATTAAGTTTAGCAATAATTGTTGCAGGAATTTATTTGAAAACCGATTATATTGGGGCTGGACTTATGTTTGGAGGAGTAATTACTTTATTCTATTCCACAATAAGATATATATCTAGTTTAGATAAATTGCTTAGGGCAATAGTAATTTTAATAGATTTAATAATAATCATTTGGATAAGCTACAAAAAAATTGATCATAAATAATTTTTTATTCTTATTAATTATTCCAATGTTTAAATTATAAAGAAATATTAAAACTTATTTTTTCTTCTTAAATTTAAAATAAACGAACCAAATAAGATTAATTATTATTAAAATAACTACAAGGCCGATTAATATTTTAGTATCAGATGTTTCTCCACCAACTTCATCACTTATAACTGCACCAGTAAATCCACTGAAAGATATCGAATTAAAAGAGATTTTAGTTTTCATATCTTTTTCAACAATTTTATCATCATAATACAAAGAAATTTTCGCATCATAATCTCCTTCTTCTACACCCGCAGTATCCCAAAAAGCAGTAAGTTCTTCTTTTGCTAAAGCAGGAATATCCTCTGCAGCACTTTTAAATCTTCCAATTTCCTGACCTTTTTCAGAAATTAATAAATCAGTATAAACATCAGAGATTACTTCTGGCCATCCATTTTCAACTAATATATTAAATTTAGCAATCCCGCCCAATTTAAAATTTTTAACAATAATATCCAAAATATCAACTAACCTAATACCAACATTAAACACTTTTTCATATTCTGCAACATTTCCATCATATAATACTGTCAATTTAGCATAATATTTTCCAGAATTAATGTTTTCATCCCACTTAACATTCATTGCTTTTCTCGCACCAGAATCTACTGAAACCAACCCAGTCTCTAATGAAGTCAATTTTTCATTTGTTGGACCATAAACATCAATTATTCCTTTTGCACTAACAATTTTTTGAGTTCCAAAATTATTAACATAAACTATAAAATCTACTCCCTGGCCAGTATCTTCACCTAATTTCAATTCAACCGTAGCATATTTTCCAGGATAAGGAACATTAATTCTTACAATATGAACTACCGCCACACTTGCACCTACAAATGTTCCTTCAAATGCTTTATCCACCGGGATTTCCCTTGCAACAATTTTAATTTCATGTGTTCCGGGTTCATCATATTTTTCTGGTAATTTAATATTATATTTAACAGATTTTTGCAACTCTCCTGAACTAAAAATTAATTCAGGATTATCAATAATTATTTCTTCATCAAGATTATCTCCTTCAACATAAATAACAACTTTCATATCCTTGCCTTCACTATTTAATACATTAAATTCTACTTCAATTTCCAATTCAGGGGAAAATTCAATTATTTTCCTAGCGGGTGAAACACCCAAAGCAAAAACATCACTAACAATTAACAAAGTAAAAATTAACAAAATCATACAAATTCCAACATTTTTTAATGTTTTCATTCCGCTATAGCCGCCTCAAAATAAACTGTTGAACTTTTTGAACCTGCCAATTCATCAGTTGGTACTGTTGCTAAAATATCTACTTCTACGCTATCTGTTGAGTCTTCATATTTCAAAGAATCAATTGCCACTACCGCCCCACTTGGCATATTAAACCAATTAATTATCGAGGTTAACCAACTAAAAGATCCAGTTTCTGTAGTATTATCCACTTTAAATTGATAAGCATCTGTCCCTAATGCCGCTTGATCAAATAATTGACTTGCATTTACACTAATATTTATTAAAGAATTTCCATCATTTTGCAAAACAAAAGGTGGAGGTGAATCTGTACTTGTATTACTAGTTACTCCGGGTCCCAAACTTCCAAAAGCAATACTATTTGTAGTTGCAGAAATAGTAACAACACTATCAACAGTAAAATTCCATAAACTACTCCAACTTCCAAATCCTTCACTATCATTTGCTCTAACCCTCCAAGAATAAGTGTCATCCAAAGTTAAATCTGAAGAAAAAGTATAACTGTTTGTTGCAACCCCAGTTTGATTATAAATTATACCCCCTGCGCTATCATTTACAAAAAGATGATAAGTCAAACTATCTGAATCATCATCATCTGGAACATTCCAAGACAGACCGGGAGTCCGATCTATAGTATTATTTCCATTTTCTGGCAAATCTAATAAAACTTGTTCAGGTAAACTATTTTGAATTATAATTGATTCATTTACCCAAGAAGAAGCATTTATAATTCCATCAAATGCCATACAATTAAAAGTCCAATTCTCTCCTTTTGTTGTTAAAGAATTACTTAAATTATTTACATTAATTTCTACGCCAGGCAAATAATATATTGAAGGCGTATATGTAACATTTACATAAACCTGTGTAACCCTAATATTGGTTGTTGTTCTAACATTTAATCTGGATCTTTCATAAATTTTTACACTATTAACTATAGAATTCGCAGGAATATTAGAAGTCGGAAGATTAAACAAATCTACATCTGAAGCCCCAAGAGAAGTTGTAGCATTTACACCAATTTGGAGGGCATCAATATCTGCAATAGTCCATTGACCAGAATCGGAGGGCCTTGTGGTTTTTGTCCATGAATCAATATAATAAGTAGCAAATAAATCCACATTAGGACTAACACTAATTACTGAATTTTCTTTTAACGCAACTTTTAACGTTGGAGTTCCAGAGACATCCACCGTAGACCCAACAAAGGTGGTATCATTATCCGCAACACTTTCATCAACATTTAAATAATGTGCCCCACTTGGCACTACATTAGGAAATTCAGTTAAATCTCCGCCAGAATCTGGTCTCAAAGTAACTGTACAAGTCCCATCCCCATTATTAGTATGCCCGCTTGCACAAAGAACAGAATCTCCACTATTATTCAAAATTCCATCATTGTACCATTCATAATAATAGGTAACATTATCTAAATTTGCATCAGTTGCATTACAATAACCAGCAAGATTATCAGCAGTATGTGCAATAGTAGGAGTTATTTTTGCACTAGAAACAATTGGTGCCTCATTTAAGCTGTCAAGAGTAATATATTCTACAATACTAGAAGTTAAATCAATCTCTCGAGAATTATTTCCATAACTTTCAGAAGGACTTGTAGTATTAACAGTATAATTTGTATAGTAAGTATATGTTGAACCATCATACATATATTCAGTTAAATTCTTTCTTAAAATCCATCCAGAAGCATTTGTTAACTCTGAAAATTCTAAAACATCAGTATTATTATATAATGTAACATTTGCATTTTCTAAATCTCCATCAGAAGTATTTACTTTTATATCTAAATACCATTTCACATAAACATCATGAACTCCTGCAACTTCCCAGCTCAAACTATCAAATGTTGTATTTAAAAAAATTGTATTGTTTCCATCATTTCCAAAATAAAAATGAGTTCCACTGCCCGTAAATGTATTATCAATAAATTCATTATTGTTAGCATAATTAATTGTTGCTAAAAAATTAAAAGATCCATTACTTTCAAACGTATTATTGATAAAAGTATTATTA
>JABJPM010000029.1 GCA_018663865.1 Candidatus Woesearchaeota archaeon
GATGCCGATGGAAATTTAATTGCTTATTTGGTAAATCCTGATGATGCTACAGATTCATTTACTGTTGGCGTTAATGTTACTGTTCCATCAGATGAAGTTTCTGGTGCCAAGTCTGGTACTTTAACATTTAATTGTATTGCTTCTTAAGGAAAGATTTAAAAAGAATTATTTTCATTTTTTATATATGTTAAAAAAGAGTATAGTGTTTGGATTAGTTTTTTTAATTTTTATTAGTACTGTTTCTGCGGTTGGAATTAGTCCCCCAAGATCAATAGTTTATTTTGAACCAAATGCGGTAGAAAGTGTTAATTTTTATGTTGTTAATATGGGGGATGCAGATAGTAGAGTTAAAATTTTTATTAATGGTGAATTATCAAATTTAATTATATGGGAAGAACAAATTATTGATTTGCAACCTGGGGAAAAAAGAGATTTCAATTTTTTAGTGAAAATGCCCCCTAGTTTCGATGAACCTGGAGATCATCGTGTAGATTTAATTGCTCAAGAAATTCCGATTGAAGATAATATGGAAGGTACATTTATTGGGGCAGTAACTTCTGTTACAAGCCCAATATTGATAAGAGTTCCTTTTGATGGCCCATATTTGGGTACTAAAATTAATATTAGATCTTCTTCTGTTGGACAAATTGTCAAATTAAAAATATTTTTAGAAAATTTAGGAAATAAATTATTAAATGATTTTCAAGGTAAAGTTGATATTGTTGGCGCAAATGGTGAAATTGTTAAAACAATTACTTTTTCTGATTCTCTTGGATTGAATGAATTTAAGGAACTTGAGTTATTATGGGATTCCACTGGAATTGAATCTGGAATTTATATTGGTAAATTATCCGTGGATTATAATGGAAAAAATGCTCAAAGTGAAAGTGAATTTAGAATGGGGGATATTTTTGTTAAAATTTTAGATTTTCAAACAGAATTGGTTACAGGAAAAATAAATAATTATGTTGTAAATATAGAATCGGATTGGAATAATGTTATTAAAGATGTTTATGTTAACTTAATGATTAATGTTGGAGAAGAAGGATATAATTTTAAAAGTACAAGTTTTGATTTGGGTGCTTGGGAAAAAAAAGAAATAAAAATGTATGTTGCGTTGGAAGATGGAATTGCTAAATTGCCTGCGGGAGAGTATGATTCTACCCTGGGTGTTTTTTATGATGAATTATCTAATAGCGAGGATTTTGTTTTAATAATAAAAGAAAATACTAATTATTTTGTTATAGTCGGAGTCTCATTCGTGATTATCTTTAGTATTTTGTTTGGACTATATATATTTAAAAATAATAAGAAGGGTAAAAAATAATATGAATAGGAATGATTTTTTGCGGGGATTTGCAATTTTAGTTATATTTGTCTCTTTGATTACTCCTGCCGTGTTATATTTACAAGTTTCTCAATATTCTTCTAAAGATAGTGTTACCTTGGCTGCAGTTGGAACTGTTAGCTTAACTGTTGAGCCAATTTGTGGAGATTTGATTTGTGAGGCTGGAGAGGATTGTTCTTCTTGTTCTGTAGATTGTGGTGCCTGTACTCCTTCTACTTCTCCCGGAGGTGGAGGTGGCGGAGGATCTAGAGCCCCTGTAACTTATTTGTTCAATTTTATAGAATATGATCAATATTCTGAAAGATTGTATTCTGGTGATACCGTTATTTTAAATTTTGATTCTGATGCACAATATACTTTTGAAATTAATAGTGTTTTAGTTGATAATAAATTGGTAATTGAATATGCTGGAACAGAATTCGAAATATATTGGGATGAAATTGCATATTTTGATATGGATGTAGATGGAAATGATGATTTGGAAATTAGTTTTATTAATGAATATATTGTTTGGACCTATTTAGTTAGTGATGTATCCCCTGAGAGGGAAGTTAGTATTCCTACTATGAAAACAGAAAAAGTGTCACTTCCTTCATTAAGAGAAGTTTCTTCACCAGAAGGAGTTCTTAGTTTAATCATAATTTTTATAATTTTATCTATTGGTGTAGGAGTTATTTTCTTTTATCAACATATGAGGTTAAGAAAAGTTGAAAAAATACAATCTAAGAAAATACCAAGACTATATCAAAAATATAAGTCTTGCGGAATTAGTAAGAAAGAAAAAAATAAATATAAAAATAAATTATTGAAACAAAAAGAATTATTAAAAAAGTCTTATGATCGAGGATTTGTAAGTAAAGATTCTTATTTAAAAGGAAAAAAAAGAATAGAGAATATGTTAAAAGGATAAGATTTATAAATAAATAAAATAAATAATGATTAAAGTGGTAATTAAGAAAAAGATCAAACAAAATGTTTTGAAAGAAGCATTGGCGGATTTATCAAAAGAATTAATTAATTTAAAGAAAGAAAAACAAGCTTTTATAAGAAAAATTGATACATTAGAAACAAGTATACAATCTACTCAATTTAAGGAAACTACTTTAAGAGATAGAATTACTAAATTAATTGCTGCAGAATCTGAACTTTCTAAGAAAAAATCCAATTCTATTACTAAAATTAATTCTTTAAAAGAAAAAATAAGCAAATTAAAGAAAGTCAAAGAAGACCTTAGCGATATCTAACGTAGGTAAATTATTTTTAGAAAGGTTTTTATATAAAATTCTCTATGTTTTTGTAGGTAAACACAATAAGAGGGGATTGTTTGGTTTATAAAAAATATATTAATAGAAATGGTAAGAAGTTTGGACCGTATTATTTCAAAAGTGTTAGAAATAAAGACGGTTCTGTTAAATCTATTTATTTAGGAAGGCGACATAATTGGAAAATTTCAAAATTTAAATCCTAACGAGTATATTCTATTAAATCCTGGAACAGAGAAAGAAGTTATTGTAAAATCCTTATACGATGAAAGAAATCCAGAAATTCCATTAATTGCAAGATTGGA
>JABJPM010000030.1 GCA_018663865.1 Candidatus Woesearchaeota archaeon
AGATTTTGAATCTGAAATGGAATTTACTAACCAATTTTTTGATTTGAATGAAGATTATTCTGAACAGCAATTAATAAGTTGTTGCGAAGATTGCCTTGTAGAACCTTATGATCCTGATTGTCTTTATTCATCTGGTTCACCAATTTTGGGAAATTTTTGGTTGAGAGATAATCTGAATTTTCTTAGTTTAGAATCTTCGTTTCCGTTTGATATGTTGTGGTATCAAGGCACTTGTACGATTCCTGAATGTAATGATAACTTAAAATCTTTAAAAAAATCTAAAAAATCTAAAAAAAGAAACGTGCTATGGGATTGTACTAATATTAATTTAAATTTTCACTTTGGTGATGAGTTGGAGATTATAGAATATTGCCTTTATAGCTCTGGTCCCCTTATTGGGTATTTTGATAATAATGAATTTCCAGATCATAGTATGTTAATTATAGGAACTACTCCTGATGGAGATCTTATATTGAAGAATAGTTGGGGAGATGGATTTATTGAACATAATGAATTTCCTGGATTAATTCAAGAGGGAAGTTTTATCCCAGAAAATGATTATGATGTTACTTGTTCTAATTTTGATGGAGATGATTTCTGTTTTTGGGGAATAAAAGGGTTGAGATTTGAAGGTTCTAAACCCGCTAGTTGTAATGATCTTAGTTCTTATTGCGGAAGTTCCAAACTAGACTGTAATGATCTTGATGGATCTTCTGATGGGTGGGGTTGTCAATTTTCTTGTGGTAATGGTTATTGTGATCCTTGGGAAGATTGCCATTTTTGCTTTGAAGATTGTTGGATGCAAGGGGGAAAAGAAAGAAGTTTTTGTTGTGGTGATAATATTTGTAGCGAGGAATATGGGGAAACATGTGATTTGTGTTCACAAGATTGTTGCCCTGGTTTAGAAAATGGGATTTGTGATTTTGCTGAAAGATGTGAAGAGTCTAATGGAGATTGTATAGGTGGGGAGGGGGGTTGTGGTTTTAATCGTTTATGTGTCGAATATAATCCCAATAATGGGGCAGAACAAGAAACATGCGCTCAAATATGTGATTCTGAATCCAATGCTGCTTGGTATAGAATAGAATGTCCAAGGAACAATAATAATTTTCAATATTTAGATATTACTGGATATAATGATTTTGGTCCATATCCTGGCGATATTCCACACGAAGAAGAATGGCGTTGTTGTGAAATTATATCTTAATTTCTATTTTTCTATTTGTATCTAACGCTTCTAAAATTGTTCTCCCAATTTGAGATTTTTTATGAATTTGAATTTTGCCCTTATTCGAAACTACTGCGGAAAATAAAAAATTATCCTCTAATAATATTTCTGCTTGTTTTTTTATCAGTGATTTTGGAACTGTGAATGTTACAAATTTTTTAGATTCCGCTGCATGATAATTTATTATTTCTTTTTGTTCTTTTTGTTCTTTTATTGTAATTCTTATTCCCAATTTGTCTTCTATATTTGAAATTCTTTTCCCCTTTACTCCTATTAATTTGGGAATTTCTTTTTCTGGAACATAAATTGTTGCCCTATTGTTTTTTATTTCAACTTTGGCACTTCTTGAATATTGTTTGAATTCTTTATCTAAATATTGTTCTGCAAATTTTATTGTTGATGATTTCTCTTCTGAAACTGGGATGACTACCGTGTTTTCCCCATAACTATAAATTTCATAAGATAATCTATTTTCTAAAAAATCATAAATCTCTATTACTGGCCTTGCTAAATCGGATTCTGTCATTCCACTTGGGACCTTTACTGTAATCTTTAAAGTTAATACTGATTCTATTTTTCCAGATTCCATGAAGATTATTGTATCTATCACGGAAGGGATCATTCCTGTTTCTATCCTCGGAATAAACCTTTGTATTGAGTCAATTGCAGATGCTGAGTGAATTACTCCTAAACAATTTGAACCGCCTAATCTCAGATCTGTAAATAGTTTGAAGTCGGGAGTATCCCTTATTTCGTCAAAAAGAATATTGTCTGGTCTTGATAAAAATAATATGTCATGTATTTCTCCAGATGCAGCAAAGTTCTTAGAATATTGAGTTATATTTTTGGATAATTGTAAGTCCCTCGGAGATTCAACAGTTTTTGTAATTTTCCCTTGCTCCGCATAAAATTCCGCGATTGCTTGTGCAAATGTTGATTTTCCAGAACCAACTTCTCCAGCTATTAAAATTCCTCGTGCTTGAGTTTTTATTCTATCCAAAATACTTTCTTCTATTTCATAATCACTTAATGTTAATTTTTTGATTGGTTTTACGGCAGTTATTTCTAATCCATTTGAAACCGGGGGCCTAACAATTACAATCCTATAATTTCTGTATTGAACTACTGTTGATCCTGGTCTAGAGATTTCTACAAATGATCCTGGATCCATTTTGGCTTTTTCTACAATTTCTTTTGATAATTCCATTAATGTTTCTCTTTTTAATGGTTTTTTTGCAAGTTTTGTTAATTCCCAATTTCCTGGTAATCCTTTTTTTGCTACAGGAATTGCATCTTCTTTTAAATGAACTGACATTGTTCTATCATCAAAATATTTTTCTAAAGATAATTTTGTTTTTGGTTTTTGATGTTCTATGAACTCAACTTCTAATCCATAAACTCTTGCTGATTCTGCTTGTACAATATCGGCTGTGATTAATATCGCGGAATGATCATATGCAATTTGCCTGATTAATGCATCTATTTCTCCAGATTTTGCAAATCTGATTTGATCTACTGTTGGCCTGTTCCCCATAAATTGCAAATCAATTTTGTTTTGTTTTTTTAATTCTTGAAGTTCTTTCAATTCTTCTAAACCTAGAAATCCTGTCTCTCTTCTTTTATTTGCCTGCGACTCTATTTCTGCAACAACTGCATTTGGAATAATTATTGTACCATTAATTTTCTTTTCTTTTATTAGATTAGAAACAATTTTTTCGATAATTACTGAAGTATCTGGAACATAAGTTTTCATATTTTAGAATATTTTATTTTATTTATAAAGGTTGGGTTAATGATTATATTTTTCTTATAAATGTTAAAAATGCAGTATGTCCTATCATTCTTATTTGAGGATGCAGAATTAATTTAGTTATATCCCATTTTCGTTCTATAGTTTCTATTGTATCTAGAACTATTAAATCTGGGTTTTGTTTTGCTTCTTTTATTACTTGGTTTGATTGTGTTAATGATGGTGAATATGAAACAATATATCCCCCAGATTTCAATGCTTCTGAGACGTTTTTTAGTACTGTCCAAGGTTCTTTTACATCTATTGTTGCAATATCAAAATCATTTTCTTCTATTTCTGTAGAAGCATCTTGAGTAATTAATTTTACATTCTCTATCTCGAAATCTTTCAAATTTCTTTTAACAATTTTTGTATGATCTTCCCTTATATCATAGCTGATTATCTCTTTAGCAATCCTTGCCATATACATTGTAAGTGCTCCAGATCCTGATCCGATTTCTAATACTTTAGAATTTTTATTCATCCCCGTGCGGGTGATGATTTCTCCTATGTCTTTCGGAGACATTGTCTGAGGGCCACGTTTCATTTTTTCTAAATTATCCTGAAATGATGCCTCAATTATTAAGAATTCATTATCCTTATTAGAATTAGCTATTTTTTTACTCTTTATTTCTTCTTCTTTTACTACACCAAATTCTGTGTGTAAGTCTCCTTCTTTCCAGAAGAATTTTCTCCCTTTATGGATTAATATTTTTTTAATTTTCATGTTTTAAAAGTGCAGGTGACAGGACTCGAACCTGCGTAAGCACTAAGCTAATGGATTTTGAGTCCATCCCGTTTGACCACTCCGGCACACCTGCGGATGATTTTATTGCTCATATATTGTTTAAAAAGATTATGGAAATGATTTAGTTAACTTTTTATACTAGTTCTTCTATAGGATATTATGTCTGACAAAGATAATCTTGAAAAATTTGTTTCTAAAAATGGTTTTGATCTTTGTGTTTTGTGTAAATTTGTAACTGAGTATAAAACTGAGGTCAATATTGAATCTAGGGAATATTATATTGATGGCGTTGGCCAATTGTGCAATACCTGTTATTCAACTGCAGAAGAAACTTTATTTGAACAAAATTTCATAAAAAAATATTTGGACAATTTTTTCTGAAATAATGAAAAGGTTATTAAGGAATGAATTGATAATGAATTAAATGCCAACTAATGTTACTTTTGAATATGAGAATGCTGAAAAAGAATATTTGCAAGCTAGTACGTTTTCTGAAAAAATAATTTGTCTTAAAAAAATGTTAACTGCTGTCCCCAAACATAAAGGGACTGAAAACTTACGTAATGATATTAAAAGAAGAATTTCTAAATATAAATCTCTGGTTGATCGAGAAAAAAAAATATCTAAATCTGGCGGAAGAAGTGAATCAATAAAAAAAGAAGGCGCCGCAAGAATTGTTCTAATCGGAGTTACAAATTCTGGAAAATCTACTTTACTAAGCACAATCACTAATGCAAAACCCCTGGTTGCAGATTATGAATATACTACTAAAAAACCAGAAATTGGAACATTGGATTATGATGGTATAATTTTGCAAGTCATTGAAATTCCGGCTATTACGAAAGATTATTTGGATAAAGAAAAAGGCCCAGCCTATATGGGCATTGTCAGAGATTCAGATTTAATTGTTATTGTATCAAAAAATAAAAAGGGTGTGGATTTGGTCAAAAAAGAATTAATTGATGCTGGAATAAAATTTAAGGGAATCCTATTGGATGCTAAGAATGCCAATTCTAAAGAGAAAATTTGGAAAAAGTTGGGATTGGTATATGTTTATACAAAATCTCCTGGGAAGGAAAAAGAATATCCACCAATTGCCTTGAGAAAGGGATCTAATGTTAAAAGTTTAGCAAATAAAGTTCATAGGGATTTTATAAAAAACTTCGATTATGCTCGAGTTTGGGGAAAAGGCGCCAAGTTCGATGGTCAAAGGGTCGGGCTGAGACACATATTAAAAGAAAAAGATGTTGTGGAATTACACCTAAAGTAAAGACTTTTAAATCTCAGAATTATTTAGATTATTATGATTGAGTTGGGCGGAAATATTAATTTAGATGGATTTGATAATGTCGAACAAGGAAAGTTAATTATTATAAAAAAAATTCTTGGTAATTATGTAAAAAACCTTATTGAAAATACAGAAAATTTTGAAAGTATATTGCTCTCTCTCAAAACTGAAGAAAATAATTTAATTGAAGTAAAATTAAAGTGTGGTGCAAATGAGTTAATTTGCAATTCCAGTGATAATAATATTTTTTTCGCAATGAATAATGTGTTGACTGAACTTGAAAGCAATCTGACGCAATAAAAACATTTATAAAGGGATTAATTCTTCGATTTAACTGAGGTAATCAAAATGCAAAGAACCGGTGGATTCAGAAGAAAATCAAGAAGCAAGTTACGAAAAAATGTACGATCTAAGGGAAAAATCTCTATTAGAAAGTTCCTTCAAAAATTTATTGAAGGAGATAGGGTTAATTTAGTTGCTGAACCAGGTGTTCAGGGCGGAATGTATCATCCAAGGTTTCATGGGAAATCAGGAATTATTGGAATTAAACAAGGAAGTAATTATTATGTTAAAATAAGGGATGGGAATAAAGATAAGTCTTTATTGGTGCATCCTATTCATTTGAAAAAAGATTAAAATGGAAATAGTTGAAAAAAGACCGGTTAGTTTGCCTGAGATGGAAATTCATATTCAGGAAATGAAAAAGCGAGATAAAGAATTAAATTTCCGATCTAAAAAAGTAGAAGAATATTTAAAGAATGTTCCAAAAGTTAAAGAGTATGAAAAATTAATAAAAGCACTTGAGGAAATTGAAATCTCAAGGTTAAATGAAAAACACATAACACTTATAGTTAATATACTTCCTGTTGATTTAGACAGTTTAAGAACTGTTTTGTCAGGAGAGAATATCACATTAAAAGACGACGACTTGAAAAAAATAGTGGAAACAGTGATTAAGTATGTTTGAGAGAAAAAATGATGAGACAAACAACGAAGGAGGAAGTAGCAATAGTATTGGATTTTCTTCCGCATGGGTATCCTTTCGATTCGAGACCTATGCACCAGAAGACAGCAATAGCACAAGCTATGGGAAAAAAGTTTTTCACGCTGTTGGAATTGGTTCCAAAAAAAGGAGAATTTCTCCAACCTCATGAAGAAGTATATATTGGGGATGGAAAAAGGGATAAGATCCACCACATTGTTGGAAAAGTACCTCTTTCGAAGTTAACTCAGACAGCGAAGATGGAATTAGATTTCGTCATCGAAAAAATGGTTGATAAAAATGAAGAAAAGTTTATTGCTTTCTTCAATAAAGCTGGACCAATAAATATGAGGGTGCACCAACTGGAATTATTGCCAGGCATTGGAAAAAAGCACACTTTAATGATATTGGAAGGGCGTGAAGAATCACCGTTTGAATCGTTTGAGGATTTGAAAAAAAGGGTAAAATTAGTGCCTGATCCGAAAAAAACAATAGTGCGAAGGATATATGCCGAGTTAGATGATGGGGATAAACACAAACTGTTTGTTCGATCGTAGGCAAAACCTTTTTAAATAGGCCAACAACACAAATATGAGAATGGAAGATAAGAAATTAAAACACATCATTCGTATATTCGCTGCAGATCTAAATGGTCACAAAGCGATTAAACATGGATTGACAAAAGTAAAGGGTATAAGCTTTTCTATGGCTAATGCAATTTGTCATCTTTCTGGAATTGATATTAATAAAAAAGCTGGATATCTAGAGGATGCAGAAGTAAAAAAAATAGAGGCTACTTTAGATAATTTAGATAAATTTCCAACTTGGATGCTAAATAGAAGAAAAGATTATGATGATGGTTCTGATGGACATTTATTGAATGTTGATTTAAAATTAAGAACTGAATTCGATGTTAAAAGATTAAAGAAAATAAAGAGTTTCAAAGGGATGAGGCATGCTGTGGGATTAACAGTTAGGGGCCAAAGAACAAAAGGACATTTCAGGGCTAGAAATAAATCTCTTGGAGTAAAGAGGAAGAAATAAGATGGGACAAATAAAGAAATTTCGAAAAAAATATGAAACTCCTATGCATCCTTGGCAAAGAGAGAGACTTATTGAAGAAAAAGAATATGTTTTAAATTATGGTTTCAAAAATAAAAAAGAAATTTGGAAAGAAATTGCAAAATTGAAAAAAGCAAGATTGCAATCAAAGAAAATTATTGCAAATAAAACTTCTGAACAAGCTCTAAAAGAAAAAGATCAATTATTATCAAGGTTGATAAAATTTGGAATTTTAATGAAGGATTCAACTATTGAAGATGTATTGGGATTAAAAGCAACAAATTTCTTCGAGAGAAGATTGCAAACTGTAATTGTTAAAAAAGGTTTAGCAAGATCTGTTAAACAAGCAAGACAATTTATTGTTCATGGACACATATTTATTGGTGATCAAAAAGTTAGTTCACCCTCATATATGGTATCCTTGGCTGATGAGTCCAAACTCTCTTTTAATACAAATTCAACTTTATCTAAAGAAGATCATCCTGAGCGAGCAGTATTAACTAAAAAGGATGAAAAAGTTTTAGAAGAGATAAAAGAGAAGAAAGAATCTGCTAAAAAAGAAAAAAAAGTAGAAGTTAAAGAAGAGAAAAAAGAATCTCCTAAGGAAGAAAAAAAAGTAGAAGTTAAAGAAGAGAAAAAAGAATCTCCTAAGGAAGAAAAAAAAGTAGAAGTTAAAGAAGAAAAAAAAGAATCTCCTAAGGAAGAAAAAAAAGTAGAAGTTAAAGAAGAACCTGTCAAAGTGGCAGGGGCAAGTGAATAAAATGAAACCTACATATCAAAATAAACAAAAAAAGATGAAATGGGGTATTGTACATATTTATGCTTCTTATAATAATACTATAATTCATGTTACAGATATTACTGGATCAGAAACTATTACAAAGGTTAGTGGTGGAATGGTCACAAAAACGCATAGATTGGAAGCTAGTCCAACTGTTGCAATGACTGCAGCAAAAATGGCGGCTGAAAATACTTTGGAAAAAGGAATTAATGCTGTACACATTAAAGTTAGGGCACCGGGAGGTCATAATGGACCGACTGGAACTGGCCCTGGTGCACAGGCAGCAATTCGAACTTTGACTAGAGCTGGATTAAGAATTGGAGATATTGAAGAAGTTACTCCTCTTCCACATGATGGTTGTAGAAAAAAAGGCGGAAAACGAGGAAGAAGAGTTTAAAGATGGAAATGAAAATAATCGATAAAACTGATGAAAAGTTAGTATTAGAATTTTCTAATGCTGATGCAGCTGAAGTAAACACATTTAGAAGAATGGTTGTTTCAGGTGTTCCAGTTATGGCGATTGAAGAAGTTGAATTCATAAAAAATGATTCTGCTCTTGTTGATGAAATAGTGGCTAATCGATTAGGATTAATACCATTGACTACTCCGACAAATACTTATAATAAAAGAGAAGATTGTAAATGTGATGGGAAAGGTTGCCCATTATGTCAGGTTGAATTTTCATTAGATGTTAAAGGGCCTTGTGTTGTGTATGCATCTCAATTAATTTCCCAAGATGAAAAAATTAAATCTGCTTTTGATGATATGCCAATTACAAGATTATTGGATGGTCAAGAATTAACAATCAATGCCATTGCAGTAATGGGTGAGGGGAGAGAACATATGAAATATGCTCCTGCTATTGCATTCTATCATCATAAACCAAAATTCATAATCAATAATGATGAAGCAAAATTAAGTAAATTTAAAAATCAATATCCTGAAGCAGCAATTAAAGATGGAAAATTTGATGAAGAGGCTTTATTGAATGATAAATTATATAATGCCTGCGAGGGTGTATGTGACGATCTATTAAAGATTGAATATGAAGAGGATAAATTTATATTTTATTTAGAATCATTTGGTCAAATGACTGCGAGTGAAGTTATGTCAACTGCGCTTAACAAATTTAATGACAAATTGGATGATTTTGAAAAATCTATGAAAGGGGGAAAAGGAAAACCACTTGCAGATATCGCTAAAAAATTAATGAATAAATAATAATTTGCAGGGGTGCCGGAGTGGTCAAACGGACATGGTTAAGGCCCATGTGGCTTAGTGCCTACGCAGGTTCGAGTCCTGTCCCTTGCATGAGGATCAAAAATGAAAAAAACTGGATCAACAAACAAAAATCTTGTATCTTTGATACAAGATTTGAAAGAGTATGCAGGTAAAGAGAATTCTGCATTTTGGAAGAGAATAGTTAAAGATTTAGAAAAGCCATCTAGAAATAGAAGAAAGGTTAATCTTAATAAAATAAATGAAAATACTAACGATGGGGAAACAGTTATAGTTCCTGGTAAAATATTGGGTATTGGAAATTTAGATCATACAGTTACAGTTGTAGCTTTAAATTTCAGCGAAAGTGCGTCTGAAAAATTGAAAGATAAAATGACAATCAGAGAATTATTTGAAAAAAACCCAAAAATAAAAGATGCGAGGATTTTAGGATAAAATGATAGTAATTGATGCAACAAATTTAATTTCAGGAAGAATGGCTACTTGGGTAGCTAAACAAGCATTGCTCGGAGAAGAAATAAATATTGTTAATTGCGAAAGTGCAGTAATTACTGGAAAGAAAAAATCAGTATTAACTAGATATCGTGAAAAATATGAAATTGGGGATGCATTAAAAGGCCCTTATTTTCCTAAAATGGCAGATAGATTCATTAGAAGAATGGTCAGAGGAATGTTGCCATATAAACAAAAGAAAGGCATAGATGCATACAAACGAGTTATGTGTTATCTTGGAGTTCCAATTGAATTCAATGATAAAAAATTAGAAACAATTAAAAGCGCGGACGTTTCCAACAGCAGAGTATTATCTTATATTACTGTTGGTGATATTTGTAAAAATCTTAAAAAATGAAAGTTATACATAAAGCTGGAAAGAGAAAGACTGCAATAGCTCGAGCTACAATGAAAGCAGGAAAGGGCGTTGTTAGAATTAATTATACTACTTTGGAAAATTATGAACCAGAAATAGCGAAGTTGAAAATTACTGAACCATTATTAATTGCAGGCAAAATGTCTGAAAAATATAATTTTCAAATTAATGTTCGTGGCGGGGGATGGCAATCTCAAGCTGAAGCTGCAAGATTGGCAATAGCCAGATGTTTAATGGAAGCAGACGGAAAGTTAAAAGACAAATTTTTAGAGTATGATAGAAATTTAGTTGTTGCAGATACTAGAAGAAAAGAAGTATGCAAACCTAATGATTCTAAAGCAAGAGCTAAAAGACAAAAATCTTACAGATAGAAAAATGATAATACCAATAAGATGTTTCAGTTGTGGAAAGCCAGTAGGGCATTTGTGGGAGAAATACTTGGAACAAATTAATGCTGGAGAAGATCCAAAAAAAGTTATGGATGATTTAGATATAGAAAGGTATTGCTGTAGGGCTTTGTTTATGGGCCATGTAGATATGCTTGAAGATATTGCCCAATTCAAAAAGTTTTAGTTATTATTAATTCTTTATTTAGATATCCTAATTTTATAGAAACACTTATATTTTTTTTTCATTATTATATATTTATGAAGGTAGGTATATTAATTTTTATTTTAATTTTAATAAGCGGATGTCAGACTCCTCAATTGTCTAAACAAATATCGTATGATGATAAAATTATTTTTGGAAATGCATTTAATACTCCTTGTGAAAAAGAAGAAACTAAATCTACTGCATTGATTCGTACTTATAAATTTAAATCTCGCGAAGAAATAACGACTAATTTTCCAATTATTCTTTCAGAGTTAGGTGCATCTGAAAAAATCATAAATGAATATGCATCTGAAAAAAATATTGTTGAAAAATTTCCAATGTTGTCTGAAAATTATGACGAATATCATAAATTGAAAGAAGAACAAAAAGGGTGCATACCTTGTGGATTTGCAGGTGGATGCGAGTTTGGAATAACTCATTGTGAAGACGGTTGTTGTGAATTAGATGATTTTGGATTAAATTGTGAGGAGTGTAGTTCTGGCAGTGGACAAAGATGTATTGGTTCTGTATGTACTAATATTGATTATGATCCTTTACGCCCAGAAGAGGGGAGAATAACATTTACAATTGAATTTAATACATGGGATGAATTATTACCCTGGTGATAAATTTTAAAAAGTCTAGTTCTTTTCTTTATTATTATGAGAGATGATATTTGGTTAAATGATCGTTTAGATGTTGTTTGGGATAAAATTATTCCCGAGGTCGAGAGAAAAAATGAAGTCATTATCCGATTTATAGGAAAATGGAAAAACAAATTTGCCCACATAAAAATGCTTCGAAATGGTTCAACTGAGATTGCAATTAATTCATTGTTTAAATATCCGGATGTGCCAGATTTCATTTTAGAAACTACTATTGCCCATGAGTTAATACATTATATGCATGGCTTCCAAAGTCCGCATCCTCAATTATTTAGGCACCCTCATCGAGGGGGAATTGTAGATAAAGAAATAAAAAAAAGAGGATATGCATTTCTATTTGATTTAGAAAAAAGTTGGGTTAAGAATAATTGGTTTAGATTACATTCTATTTTAATTTCTTAGGAATTGGATATCGGGTAAATTTTTTACAACTTAAACAAGCATAAATTACCTTATTGTTTTTCGTTCTAACCCTTAAATTATCCTTATTAAAATAATTGTAACAATGTTTACAGAATTTTCTATTGTAATATCTTGGAAGTTTAAGATTAAACTTCATTCCTATTTTTCTAGCTGTACTAATATATTTATTTGAAAGTGATTGTGTTTTCGTTTTCTCAGCTTGTTCGAAAAGAATTTTAATTCTTTCTTTCGCAATTTCAATATTTTTTTGTTTTCTCATGATATTGATTTATTTTAATTAATTAAAAAGGTTTTGAAAAATAAAAGTGGACAGCTTTTTGAGGTTCCCGTATAAAATACAGTACAACTCAAAACGTGGGCCTGCTTGACTTCCGAGATCGAGACGAGTTCGGGTATAACCAGGTCGCTTTGACCGTCCTAAAATTTGGGTAGATTTAGTATTTATAAACTTATTGTTTTTTATGAGAAAGTATTGTTTTTGCTAATCCTGCAATTCGATGATATTGATGCTTTAATCCTCGGTAATCCAATGATTTGGCTAAATCTGAGTCTCTTGTGACATCATAAATTAATGTTCTCAATGATTCTTCATTTTGAGAATATTTGATAATTTCTTCTGCGTGATCGTAACCTCTTATTTTAAATCCAATGCCATTCGGTTTTCGTCTCTTTCTTTTTATTGGTTGAGATTCCCTTTCCAACATTATTTGATCTGCTAAATATCTTTCATAATGTTCTAATTCTCTGGAATGTTCACCAAATGATTCTTTAACGTTTTCTAAGGAATATTCTAAATTCGTAAATAATGTTCCAATCTCAGGAGTATTTTCTTCTTCAATTAATTTTTCTAGGGATTGGTAATCTATCATGAAAATAGTAATAAGAATTGATTAATAAATCTTCTGTTACATTATTTTTAATTTACCTGTAATTTTATCAATTATTTCTTCTTTGTCTGGTCCAATTCCTAAACAAGTCATTGTCCCTGCAGGTATCTCTGTTTTTCCAGCATCCTTTATTATTGAAGCCACCAATTTTTCTTTTTTTGCTAATCTTTGATATTTTAATAATTCTTTTCGATCTTCAACTTTTAAGATCACTTTCTTCATCCCCATATTTCTCCAATCTAAAATTTTTTGTTTATTCGAGTTAAGTGTCGCTTCTACTGCTGCATGGGCTACTTGTGCCCCTAATTTTCCCTTGCTCAATTTTAGATCTTTTCTGACCAAAATTACTTGTTTATATTTGTTCATTTTTCAATTTATGGTGAACACTATTTTTTAGTTTGTTCATTACTTTGTGCATAGCAGTTGAAAGTAACCAGTCATCTCCCTCTACAGTGATTAGACTATCGGGTGTTTGAATTTTTGCATGGAAAGAGTATTTTGCCCTATCTCCATCTTTATTATGTTTTTTTGCATGCATTACTAAATCCCCTTTTATATCTCTGGAAATTTTTTCAAAATTAGTGAATGTCAATTCTTTTATTTTTTTAACTTCTTCTTCTGTAAACTCGTCTAATCCTTTTATTGTAATATCATCTCTCATAGGATTATTTTGTTTGAATTATATTTAATATTTTCTATTCTAGAGATTTAGTTACATATGGCCCTTCTTTTTCATAACCCAAATTATAATAATATTTTTTAACACCAATTCCAGAAATAATTATCATTTTGTTTTTTTTATTTTGTTTTGCAATTTCTTCCGCCTTTTTTAATAATTTTTTACCAAATCCTTTATGCTGGACACTGCCCTCTGCACCAATGTTTGTTGCAACGCCATATACATGTAATTCTCTTATTATTGCTGAAGAAGTTGTTATTTCTTCCCTTAAACTTTCTGAAGGGAATCTCATTCTTATGAAACCAATTATCAAATCATTTTCAGTATCTTCTGCAGAAATAAAATATTCTGTTCCATTTGATGCACCATATTCATTTATTTTTATTTCTACTTTATCCCAATTTATCTCACGTTTTCTTGGTTCTCTGCATCGTATACATTTACATTTCGGTTTATGTTTTTGAAATAGGTATTGTCTGAAATTTGTTAGTTCAACTCCTGCTTCCCATTGTTTTGTTGGAACATCTCGCTGTATTCTTTGTATTCGACAATATTCTGGAACTGATTCTTTAAATTCAGCAATTATTTCTGCTGCGCTATCTGCAGTCAATGGTTTGAAATTTCCTTTTTTATAATCTAAATATAAGGGGGTTCCTTTTGAAACCATTGTCGGATATATCTTTAACATGTCTGGACGATAATCTTCGTCTGAAAACAATTGTTTCATTCCTTCTAAATCTTTTTTCTTATCTGTTAATGGCAATCCAGGCATATAATGTGCAGAAATTTTGAATCCTAAATCTTTTAAGATTCTTATTGAATCAATAGTATCTTTTATTGTGTGTCCCCTATTGACTTTTTTTATAACTTCTTCATAGACACTTTGGATTCCTAATTCAACCCTAGTACATCCAAGTTTTAATATTTGGTTTCCATGCTCTAATAGTCCCCAATCTGGTTTTGTTTCAATGCACAATGCAACACATCTAACTTTTACAGATTCATTTTTTTCTTGTTCTGTTTTTAATTCACATTCTCCCTTCATTTCTAAAAGTTTTTTATGAATTTTTTTGGTTCTTTCCTCGCTTTGAAAATCCTTTGCAGGTAATTCGAAAAATTTTTTAAATTTTGGATAATCGAGTGTTCCATCTTCTTCGAAAAATAATTTTGAAAAATCATTCATTGCTTTAAATGAATATTTTATGAATTCTTCTTGATATTCTTTATCAAATGCTGTGAATGTTCCGCCCATAACAATTAATTCAATCTTATCTACTGAGTGGCCCAATAAGACGTAATGCTCCAATCTATTAAATACTTGGAGATAAGGGTCATAATTATTTCTTATTGCCCTCATTGTTGCGGGTTCTCCCCCTGTGTAAGATTGTGGAACGTTACCAAATTGAGAATTTGGTCCACCTGGACAATATGTACATCTGCCGTGTGGACAAGGAATTGGTTTTGTCATTAATGCTACTGGGGATACCCCAGACATTGTCCTAGTTGGTTTTATTACAAAATTATAACTTCCCCTTGGAAGGTAGGTCATAATTTCAACTAAACTGGGAATCGTATTTGGTCTATGTTTTTTTATCAAACTATCTCTAAGATCTGCAATTTGTTTTTTTGTTTTCAAATCGTCTTTTTCTATTTCCTTTGCCATCAATTTGCAAAAATCTTGGGTTTCCATAAGATTTGTCCAAAAGCACAATATTTAAAAGTTGTGGATTTGTTGTAAAAGGGTAGGCTAGACTGGGCGGTTAGCTCTCGCTTGTTATCGCAAATGAGCTATATGGTGAAGTCGAATGCCTGATTGAGGCTTTAATCTTTATTATTGGTCTCAACTTGGACGTTGATCCTTTGTCTCATGGGATCGTTGTTTTTGGGAATCAAGTCAGATCCGGAAGGAAGCAGCTTTTACCTTAAATATCGATGCTTGTGAATCGCAGAGAGGAGGAAAAGTTGAGGTCAACCCAATAATATCGTTTATTGTCGATTTCAGGATGCCTGCATTTTAGTTACATTTATAAATGAATTTATTTTTTGATGAATTCCATGACTATAGTAGACTGCGACACAAGAAATAGAATATTGATGGAATCTGATTCTGCACCCAGCGGTAGAACTCTATTAAATGCATCCTATGCGCTGGCAAATGGTTCTGAGGTTGGTTGCGCATTTAGAAATAATAAATGGTTAACATATACTAG
The DNA here is from genome assembly GCA_018663865.1 of Candidatus Woesearchaeota archaeon. Lineage (GTDB taxonomy): Archaea > Nanobdellota > Nanobdellia > SCGC-AAA011-G17 > PNOQ01 > JABJPM01. The sequence continues at coordinate 15,444 of JABJPM010000030.1, forward strand.
TGACAGTCTTGGATCTCTTGAAAAATATTTCGATTTGAAAACAGTTCGACATACGCATCCAATGGCGGATGCTTCGACTGATGGGGCCGAATTTGAAAATCTTGCACCTTCTTCTGATGATTTAATTTTGTCTTTACTTGATTCTGTAGAGAAACCAATTTTTAATACAATATATACTGTCGCGCCAAATGAAATAAATCCAGTATTGATTGGCTATCGTCCATTCGAATCAGGATATGCAAATTTGAATTCGCCTTATTATGATGATAAGGATATATCTTTTGATGTTTATTGGAGGGCCATAGGGACTTCAGACATGGGCCATTCAATGATGACTAAAGAATTTATAGAAGATGAATTGCATCATTGTTTACATAGTTGGTTAATTAATCGAGGATATTAGGTTCTCATTTCAGAAATAATTTCCCCTAGATTCTGTGCTAGAAGATTATACATTTTTTGAATAGTTAATTCATAAATTGTTTCTTTCAATGTTCCTTGACAAAAATTCAATTCGCTTGTCGAAAATCCTTCTGAGATTGGAAGGGCACAAACCATAGATTTGTCTTGAAATTTTTCTTTTGTTTCCTCATCCAATTGAGGATTCACTTCTTTCAATTCTATTTGTACAATGCAACTTTCCTCATTCCGTTCTAGTATTTCATATTCGAATAAATTATTATTTTCGTATCCAACAACTTTTGCAGGAGAACAGGTTGAAAAGGCCCTATTAAAACAATTTATGTCTTCTTTACAATCTGTTTGATAATTTGAAACTATTGCAGAAGTAATTAATAATATTGTAAATATTGCTAAAATTAAACCTTGAATTTTATTTTCTTTTCTCAAAGTTTGTTTTTTCTTTAATGATTTTTTTTTCATACACTTAAAATTTATTTTTTTGTTTTATATTTGTTTCGATTTAAAAAAGAAAAAAATTAAAGATTCTCTTTTGTGAGAATTTTTATTTTTGTTTGTGTTCGAGGGATTTTTGAATCCATTGCAATTATGTTTTTGATCTCTGATCTTTCTGCAATTTTAATCAAATCTCGATTTACTACACCATCAAATACTATTGTGTTTATGCCTGTTTTTAGGTTTTTAACAGTAGTATTTAATTCTGAAGTTGGAACTTTTCCTAACACGTTTTGTTCCTCATCAAGTATATATGCTCCCCTTGTACCCATTAAGTCATCTAACATTTTTGCATATGTTTCAGTATCTTTTTTGGATAATTTAGATTCATATTTTGGACTTGTTGTAGGTTTTTGTATTGGTTTTGTATATGTTGAAACCTTTTTTTGTAACCTATTAGGGATTGGTTTTTTTCTCGAAATTGGTGCTTTTAATTCGATTTTTGTTTGTTCCATTGAAACCCTACTTCTCAAAGCTTTGTTTATTTCTTTTTTTGTAAGTTCTTCAACTTCTTTCCCATCTGGCGCTTTAACTACAAAATCAACATCTCCTATTGCTTTTAGTTCTCTTATGATCAAATCGCCCCCTCTATCTCCATCAACAAATAGTGTAGCTGTTTTTATTTTTGTTAGTTCTGCTATTGTTTTTGGTATAGAAGTTCCATTTAATGCAATCCCATTTTTGAAACCATTTTTTAATAATGTAAGGACATCTGCTCTTCCCTCTACAATTATTATTTCATCTGAATCTTTAACAGCTGGTCCAGCTGCAAGTTTTTCTGGTCCAAATTCAACAATTTCCGTCATTCTTACAGATTTTGAAACTTCTTCTGTAATTTCTTGTGTATCTGGAAGTGTATTGTGTGTTAATTCTTTCAATAATTCTTTCGCTCTATTAATAACTGCGGTTCTTTTTGAAATTCTAACGTCTTCTATTGATTTTGCAGCTACATTTGCATTACATGGTCCAATTCTTTCGATTGTTTCTAATGCTGCAGCAATAATTGCAGTTTCTGTTTTATCTAATGAGGAAGGAATTAGAATCTCTCCATGCGCTTTTCCAGCAGCAGTTTTCAGATTTACTTCTATTCTTCCTATTTTTCCATTTCTTTGTAATTCTCTCAATTCCAAATCAGAACCTAAAAGCCCTTCAGTTTGGCCAAAAATTGCACCAATTACATCAGGTCTATCTACTGTTCCTTCGATTGAAATATCAACATGAATTATGTATTTTGCCGTTACTAGGCCTATTTTTCCCATTTTATTTCCTCCATGAAATATCTTTTAGAATAAGCAGTATTAAATGCACTCTTGTCTGTGCCCGTACTTTTTAATAATGTGAATGTGATAATGATACTTATTCTATTTTTTTTTGATTATGTTGCCCGTTTCTAACTCCCAAGCTCATTGCTTGATAGTTATCGTATGCTCCATTGGGTAATTCGCAAAACGGACTGATAGAATATGTTCGAAATCCTTTAAAAAGGTTTTGATTATCTAAATTTTTGTAGATTTAAGAATGATTTTGTCTTATTATACACATCATAGGTGTCATTTTTGATCTCTTTTTTATATACTGAGAACTTATTAGCCATAAAATACTTATCCGAGATGGCCCTTAAAAGCTTTAGGAATGGTTTTTTATCCCATCTTTCCTCATAATCCGTGACCATCATTGATTTGAATTTCAAGTTAAGCTTCCCATTTGTTAGTTTTTCTGATTTTCCTTCAATTATTTCATAATCTTTTAGATCTATTTCGGCTTTTATCTCAATTTTTGTGTAATCGTCCAATTCTTTTGTTCCAGTCCATTGAATATTCACTGATTTTTTATCGCCAGTTGCTTTTTCATCATAGGATGTTTCATAGAATGTGTATCTGTTTATATCAAACCAAGATTTTAAAGAATTGTATAAATCAATCATGTTAAATGGAGCATTATATTTTACTGATATTCCTTTGACAATCATGTCTTTTTCAGCCATTTTCTAATTTTAGTAAATTTTATTTATAAGTGTTATGCTCTTCGTAATTCTAAATATTCTTTTATTTCATCTGCCAAGGTATATGCCTTGGCACTTAACATGCTTTTACTCGCAGATATTCTTTCGTTTATTATGTAATCCTCATATAATTTTTTTATAAATTTTCTTTTTTTGAATTTGCCTTGCCTATCTGTGGTCACTTTGGCATCCATTTTTAAGGAAAGGTCTAATTTGTTTGTTCCAATTTTTTTACCATCAATTTCCACTTCAATGTCTTTCATTCCCAAGATATTAAATGTAATATTTATTGTATGCAAAAGGTATGGGCCCATGAATTTTTCTGCACACCATTTTATTTCAATTTGTTTTGAATCGCCCTTTATTCGTTCAACATAAACTTCTTCTTGGAATGTTTTTTTTTCATCACCGTAACCTTCCCAAGTCAACCATTCTTTAATTAAAGAATATAATTCTCCCATATCAAAGATGCCTTTATCTTTAATTGCAGTGGACATTACTTTTCCCATGGGTTAATTTAGAATTAATTGGTTTTAAAGTTTTTGGTGATGCTTTTTTATTATTGTGTAACTTATATCATCATCTCTTTGAGATTTTAAAATATCTTGTTTCATTATTTGGCAAATCTCTTCTGAAGATTTTTCTGTATTTTCGGATAGTATTTTTTCTAGATTATTTTCTAAATATATTTCGTGATCATACAGTCCGTCTGAATAAAGTAATAATATGTCTCCAGGGGATATATCTATTTCATTGATTTCATAAGGTGGTTTAATGATATCTGATTCGGACCCAGTTTCGTCTGCCCCGGAATAAGAAGATAATGCAAACCCAATTGGCAATGCCGAATTGTGAGTTTTTTTAAGTCTCAACATCGTGTCATATTGTGCCGAATACAATATTGGTTCATGGGTGTTTGCAGCAATATATCTGAAATTTCCGCTTTCTGAAATCTCCCCATATAATAATGCTAAACTTGATTTGAAATCATCTGTACTTTTGAATCTGGTATTTAAATTTTCGAATAATGCTACTGGAACTTCGCCCCTTATTGGAAGATGGTCTAAAATTCCATTCAATAAAGATTGGTGAAATGCTGCATTTATTATTAGTGCTTCATCATTGTGTCCTGCAACATCAGTCATTGCAATTCCTGCTTTTTTCTTATGTTCCAATATTTTATTGGACAGATTTGATCTATAATTATTAATTATTTCTGTTTTAATATCTTCAGAAATATTTTCTAATGCTGGTAAAATTATGTGGTCTTTTCCGCCTTCTAAAACATTCTCCGACCATTTATCTAAAGGGTATCTATCTTTGAATGAAATCCAGGTAATTCTATCTCCGCCTTCCTCTAATAGAGGGATTACAGTTCCGTAAATATCTAAGTTATCCAATTCTGGAAGTTTCCCTGTTTTTGGAGCAACTTTTCTCGATATTTCTAAAGACATTGATATCATTTTGATTGAGAATTAGTTATTGACTAGTTTATAAACCATTTGGTTTTGAGAAAGCCTTCGACGGGACTCGAACCCGCGGCCTGCTGGTTACAAACCAGCTGCTCTACCAACTGAGCTACGAAGGCATGGTTAAAGAAATACGATTTTAATTTAAAAGCTTTTTTATTTTACCCTGCTCAAATGTTTTATTTCAATTTTGTTAATTGGGGTAATAACTTTAAGCTCATTTTTTAACATTTTTTGTAGATCATATTTCAAGATAGAATCCAATAATGTGTCGAATGTATGTTTTTTAACTTCTTTTTCTAATGCTAAAATTGCACTTGTTTTCAAAGTAGTGTGCGCGCCACCTTTTATTTTTCCTCTTGTAATTATAATTGGTTTTATTTTTATTTTATTTTTATCTTTTGTTTCAAGAGTTAAAGATGCATCAATCTTACTTTTATTTTTCTTTGCCATTCGATTAACTTGAGTATTTAATAATTCATAAGAAACAGGCTCAGTGAATCCTTGTTCATCTCTTATTTCTGTAATTTCGAATTTTAATCTCATATTTTGAGATCTAACTCTTGAGACTTTTGATAGATTTACTTTGACAACTTTCCCCATTAAATCTTGAGGTGTTACTACATAGCTTTGGCCTAATTCTGCGCCTCCAAAACTTTTTGGAGCAAAAATTGAAAACCACTTCTTTTTCTTCTTCTTATCTAATTTTTTTGATATTTTTCTTTTTGCAGCCATTTTATTCTACCAGTAGTTTAGCCTTAGACCTATCAAATTTCCAATCTTTTGGCATTCTATTTGTTTTTTTATAATACTTAACTAATCTATTAATTTTTGATTCTGTTAATTGAAATCCTCTTTTTGCAGTCATATCTTGTTTGTTATTATCTCTATGATTTGTAATTGTTATATGTTTTTTAATTAAATTTAATAAATCTTCAGGTAATTTTGTACCTAACTCATTTTCTTTAAGAATTTGACATATTTTCTTTTTGGTAATTGCTTTCACATCTGGAATTCCATATGAATCTCTTAATGTAATCCCAATTTGACTAGAATCTATATCTGTTTTTCCAAGTTTTATTACTAATGCTTCTACTTCTTTCGCACTGTATGTGACCCATTTTTGTTTTTTTCTAATTTCAGGTCTAGTACTTCCAGATTTTCCCTTGTCTCTTGAATGCATTCTTGCCATTTTTTTATGTTATTGGTGAATTTTTACAGAAATAAAATTTATTCCTGGCATAAGTGAGCATTCACCAACTTATCCTAGGAAAAATGAGTTAATTCAGTCTTTATAAAGCTTTGTATACCTCATCGCCCTTTTCAACTTTATTGGAAATTTGAATCCCTACTGACTTCCCAGCTTCCACATATTCCACTTCTTTTTTATCAATTTGCATAGATTCTACTTCTTGTTTAAAATCTGTGTTGGGCCCCTTAAAACGGATGTTTTCTCCAATTTGGAGATGGTCATCAGTTATTTTTATTGCAGCTACACCTATTTTTTCTAAATAGGTAAAAACTTTACCGATTTTTTTTTCTTCAATCATAGTATCATTTTCCTTAATTTTGAAATATTTAAAGATTGTGGAACAATAATTTTTTTAAAGGCTTCACCTATTTGTTAAATTAATGAAATTAAATATTTTTAGATATGAGGGATATGTGGTTGTTGGAATTTTGTTAACAGTATTCACCTTTGGCAAATTGATGGGATTATATGATATTAGCTCTGATTGGTTTTGGTTTTTGGCTGGTCTAGCTTTGGTATTTGAAGGTACGATTTCATTAATTAAACAAAGAAGATTCGATAGGAAGTATAAAATTATTGAGCGCGAGTCCTAACTTTATTTGCAAATTCATCATAGGCATTTAGTTGTTTTTTAGTCATTCTTCTAAAATTTCCACGAAGAGTTATAGGCATGGTATTTAATATTCCAATATCATCATAGGTCGAATATCCCCTTTTACTTGCCAGTTTCCTTCTTATGTGCATGTAATTATAATGGTGTACATTTGCTGCTGCGGCTTTTATGTAATTCAAATGATCTATTGGCAATTTGTATTTTTTTATTTTTTTTAATGCCCTTCTTTCACAATCTAATTCTAAATCTCTACTTAAATCTGATGCTTTTTTTACTAAATCATCCGGATATTCTTTTCCATTCATCCAAGAATATAATACATCTAATGAATCTATTTCATTATTCATCCAGGTGTCTGTGTATGCTGGACATTGTTCAATCCATTGATCCATGTGGGCGTGTTCATGAATTAGGATCGGAATCCAAATCTCTTTTTCTTTATTTGTCGCAACAACAAGTTCTAGTGGTTCTTCCCCAAAATAGCCGTTTGCAGGAGATCCGTCTACATCAACATAAGTAGTATTTCTTAGAATTAATTTAACATTGTGTTTTGATGTTTCTTCTTTGATATTTTCTAGATATTCTTCTAAATTCAAGTTATTAATTTATGTTTAATATATTTTATAAGAATTTAGATAGTCCCGCCAGGATTTGAACCTGGGTCACTTGGACCAAAACCAAGTATGCTGGGCCTCTACACTACGGGACTTTCTATTTTAGTTTGTAAATATGTTGCTTTTAAAGTTTGTGTTTTAGTTAAAGTTTAGGAAAGGTTTTTAAGTTCAATATTTTTCTCTTTTATTATTGAGGGGATTATTGTGGGAAAACAATTTAAAACATTATATATTGTAAAAAAAAGAGATTTAGAAGATTCTCTTTCTGTCGAGGTGAATAATTTATATGCTGCCCATCATCGTGGACATGATGTTCATGTGGTATATCCAAAAGATTTATTTGTAAAACACAATGAATTATATGCCATTACACGGCAACCAAATGCTGCCAAATTGTCTAGCATCGAATCCTTTGTAGAGTATTTAAAAAATCCTCAATTTATGTTGGATAATAGAGTCCCAGTTAGAGATTTCGATATAATTTTTTCAAGAACTGTGCCAAAGACCCGGGAGGAATCTTTAAGTGATAATGCTGTGATAAATTATCTTCAATGTATGAAAACTTTATACCCCGGAATTGCATTTATTAATGATCCCGATGCGATTTCCAAGGCAGGTTCAAAGATATATGATTCGTTGGTACTTGGAGATACTTTGCCAGATACACATATTACAAAAGATGAGGTTCGAATAAAAGAGATTTTAAAAAAAGGTGATGAATGGATTGCTAAACCTGTTCATGGTTTGGGCGGTACAGATATTATAGGGATTAATAAAGATTATAAGAAAAATTTAGGTGCATTGATTCAATTATTGTTGAGAGATTTGTATTCTTCAACTGACGAACCTAGGCCATTTATTTTACAAGACAAATTGGAAGGACTTGAAAGGAGATTAGTACTTTTAAATGGATCAGAGATAGTTGGATCATATGGAAAAATTTTAAGTGAGGATGATATTCGTGGCAATTCTGAGATGGGTGCAACCTATACTGATTATGATCCTACTGAAATCGATTTAAAACTGGTTTCAAAAATTGCACCAATTTTACAAAAAGATGGATTGTATTTAACTGCTGTTGATATTATTGGTCCAGAAAATAAAGCTAATTTGAAGAATACAAAAATTTTAGAATTGAATGCGCGTTGCCCACAATGGAGCAAAGGAATAAAAGATTGGTCAAAAATTGGGGAGATCAGTGATAAAATTATTCAATTCGCGGAGGATCTTCATGCAGAAAAAAATTAAGGTTGGATTCATGTATTCTGAAAATGATGGAATTTCACCTCATGATTCTTTGGTTACTGGTTGGCCTACGGGAATAACCTATGCTTCTATTATTGAGGGAATTATGTCTGAAGGCGGGATGCCCTATAATTTAAAATGGGATGATGTTGGGGATAATCTTAAAGTTTCTAGAATGCACAATTTATCTAATCCAGAAATTATTCGTAATGCATCAATTGATTATTTAGACGTTTTATGTTTTATGGGGTTTGGAAATGTTTTGGAAGTACGAGAAAATGATAAAGATCTTTGCAAGGTTATTCGTAATTTAGAAGAAAGCGGAATTGTTCCAACTATTAATCCATCAAAAACTGTGCTCAATGCTAGAGAAGGCAAAAAAAGATATCTTGTTGATTTATTTGAGAATGGAATTTCTGTTCCAGATACATATATTGTTGATTCTCTTTCAGGTGTAGAAGATATTTCTTCTGAATTGGTTGATAAATATGGGGGATATGTTACTAAACCTCTTAACGGGTTTGGAGGATTTGGAGTTGAAAAATTTCCTGGAGGTGATTTGGAAAGTGTGAAGGATATTCTTTCCAAAGATGGAGAGATTATTGTACAAGGTTATGTCAATAATATTCAGGAAACTGGGGAAAGATCTGTTTTCATATTTGGGGATGATATCAAGTATACAGTTCTTAAAAAATCTTCAGGATTCAAAACAAATGTCACTGGAAATATTTCTGGAGTTAGTCGATCGCTTGTTGACTGTACTTCTGCTGAGAGAAAATTGGCTTATGAAGCCAAGGAATTAATTGCACCTGAAGCATTAATCGCACGTGCAGATTTGATTGGAGATCGGGATAATCCATATGTGGGAGAATTAACATTATCCTCCATTGGACTACATACTGCGGTTTTTGGAAATGGAAGAAATTTATCAGTTGAAGGATATATTAAATTGATTGAAAATTTGGTAAGATAAACAATGTTCTATAATACTATTACTGGGGATGTGGAGGATTCTAATAATTCATTTTCATTTGAAAGTGTTCCAGATTCCAAAGTTTTGATTGTTGCCCCGCATGGCGGGGAGTATGTGCCTCCGTGCGCTTTCCCCTTTTTAGATTATACTCATCAATTATTTCCTTTGGAAATCGATCAAGCCTCTAATGAAATTTATAGGGCGAATGGTTATTCTTTTGCAGGAACGTCCATCCATCGCCATGTTATTAATCTGAATAAACGAAAATATAAATTGGAGGAATTCAATGTTTTTCGAGATGTGGGATTTGATGGTTCACCATTATATTTGGAAGATATGCCAGATTCTATTTCAGAAAGATTGGTCAATCTTTATTATAATCCTTTTTTGAATTTTGTTAAGAGCGAATTATTCCGAATTCGTGAGAGATTTGATGATGCCTTTTTATTGAATGCCCACACAATGGAATCAAAAATTCCAGAAGTAAATAAATTTTTGGAACATCGTAAACGCCCAGATTTTTGTTTGGGAACAAATAATATGCATTCAATTGATTATAATTTATTAACTGAATTTCATAGCTCTCTTGAATCTCACGCAAGAGATTATTTCGGATCTGATGTGAGTATTGCTATTGATCGCCCATTTGTTGGTCGCGTGGGTTTAACTAGATCATTTGGATGTCCGAACGAGAATTTAAACGCTTTATTATTGGAAATTAATCAGGGACTTTATTTTTCAGAAAATGGATCCGATTCAGAAGTTGTTTCTGCATTGAATTCTATTGTTCAGAATACATTGGATGATATTTTTTAATTTTTTCTTTTATATCTTCCACGTTTGTTAACTTTCTCTAATCTTTGAATGGTTTCTTTATAATTAATTGATTTTTTGTAACCTTTTAGTGTGTTTTTTATTAATTCTTCGTCGTGTTTATAATGTTTTGATTCAAAAGCTTGTTGTAATAATTTTAAATCTGTTGCTTTGTCTTCTAATTTATGTGAAATTTTTCCTAATCCAAAATCTATGAAATAAACTTTATTATCTTTTAGAATCATATTAGAAGTTGTTAAATCTCCATGAATTATATCATTATCATGCATTAATGCAATTTGTTCTCCAATTAATTTTGCTACTTTTTCTCTTTTATTTTTATTGTATGTACCTAATGTTGTTTTTAATAAATCTCCTTTTAGATATTCCATCACTATTTTAGAATTATTTTCTTCAACTTTTATTGGATTTGGAACATTAATTAGATCTTTAGCTTTTGTTAGAAGTTTGAATTCTCTTCTTGTTGGATATTTTGTTTTATTTTTATCAATTACTTTATGCCTGTAACCCTTTGTTATTCTTTCTTTAATTAAATTATTATCTTCTTTATAGAGAATTGCTTCTGCACCTTTATGAAGGATTTTCATCTTTTATTTTTTCTTCTAATCCTAAATTTTTTAACCAATACGGATCAAGATTCTTTTTTGAGAATTTAATAACGCATTGATCCATATTTTCAAAAGGCATTACATATTGGTTTGGATCATACCCTGGCCTGGTTTCTAATATTATTTTTGGTTCTGTATATTCCATTCTATTTTATAAGGAAATTCAATTATTTATAAATATATTGTAGGAAAAGTATTTATATCACCAATTCTAGAATTTAGTATTAAAAAGGAGGCAAATAAATGAAAGACGTAAATATATCATGGTGGGAGATGGGTTTAGTTAAACTGTCTGTTATCGCATTTGCATTTTTTGTAATACAAATTTGGCCTGCAGCAATGAATTGGGTACATGGTGTTAACGCATGGTGGTTCTTTGTACTGTTTGTTGTTTTTGCAATTAAGCCAATGATAACCTATTACAAATAGAATTACATTCCCGGGATTTTTCCCTTGAATTTTTTCATCATTTTAGATGGATCGCCCTTCATCATTTTTGACATTTTTTTAGTTTGGCGATATTGTTTTAGCAATTCTCTTACTTCTCCAGTTTTGGATCCCGAACCTTTTGCTATTCTATCTAATCTTGATCTTGTTAATATCTCTGGATTTTCTAATTCTTCTTTTGTCATGGATTGCATTATTATTTTCCATTTTTCTAATTTTCCTTCTTGAACTTTTAATGCATCTTTTGGAAGTTTTATTTGTCCCATTCCTGGAACCATTTCCATTAATTTTGATAATGAGCCCATTTTATTCATTGCAGCCATTTGTTCATACATGTCTAGGAAATTGAATTCTCCTTTTAGAAATCTTTTTCCCAAATCTTGTGCTTGTTCTTCTGTCATAGCTTCTTTGGTTTTTTCTAATAAAGCTTTTAGGTCGCCCATTCCTAATAATCTTCCAACAAAACCTTCTGGATTGAATTCTTCTAAATCGTTATTTGTTTCTCCAGTTCCTATAAATTTAATTGGTGCATTAGTTGTTGCTGCAGCAGAAAGTGCACCTCCGGCTTTTGCAGTTCCATCCATTTTGGTTGCGATAATTCCCGTGATGTTACATGATTCGTGGAATTTGTTTGCTTGTGTTTCAGCTGTTTGTCCTAAGTCTGCAGAAATAATTAATAATTTTTCATCTGGATTAATATGTTTATTTAAAGAAGTTATTTCTTCTACTAAATCTTCTGATAAAGCATCTCTTCCTGCAGTATCTATTAATACTATGTCATATTGTGTAAGTTTATCTTTTACTTTGTCGTAAATCTTTTTTGGATCTTTTTCTTTTTCATCTGTGAATGTTTGAGTTGATGTTATTTTACCAATTTGTTCAAGTTGTTTCATTGCAGCAGGTCTATGAACATCTAATCCTAAAAGTGCTACCTTGTAACCTCTTTTACTATAGTAAGTTGCTAATTTTCCTGTTGTTGTAGTTTTACCGTTTCCGAAAAGTCCAACAAGCATTATTTTGAATGGTCTTTTTTTTGTTATGTTTATTTTTTTAAGTTCTCCACCTAGGAAGACTGTTAATTCTTCGTAAACTATATTTACTAAGAAATCTCTAGGATTTACTCCCTTCGGAGGTTCTTTGTTTATTGCTTTTTCTTTAATATTTTTGGATAAATTTAATACTAATTTAACATTAACATCTGCACTCAATAAAGCTCTTTGAATATCTTTTACTAGTTCGTTGATTAAAGCTTCATTTATTATTGGAGCTCCAGCTATCTTTTTGAGCACATTCTTTAAATTGTTGCTTAGTTTTTCCATTACCATTAGAAATCATTGTTATTTGATTGTTTTTAAAGTTTGTTAGTTTAATTAGATTTAAATAGTTAGTTAGACTGTTATTACTTATAAGTTGCTAAATTAGGAAGATTTATAAATACTCCTTATTTCTTATTTTAATGAGAATGGCAACAGATTCAAATTTAGTTTCACGTTTAGTGCAAGACTCTTTTGGAAAAACTTGGAAATCAAATGTTAATATTGATTTTTTAAGTGTTGGAGAACCTGGATGGGTAGTCTCTGAAACTGAAAAATTAAATAGAATAGTAAATATGAATTTTTGGAATCGTATAAAGGCAGCTGGTTATTTTGGATGGGGCTCTCCCGAAGTTGCAGGAAAGTTTTTTGAACAAGATGGATCTAAACTACAAGTTGCTGAAAAATATAGAAAAAAGGCATTGGACTACACAGATACATACAAAAAAGAAACAGGTAATTATCCTTCTATTGTTCTAGTTGATATGATAAGACCAGATAACGGAGAGCATTTACAGAAATTCCGTGAGACTTTAGTTTTTGAGTAAAAAATTTCTTTTTGTCAATCTTACATTAATTCAAGTTGTTTTACAACTGAACACCATTTTCTATGAAAATGATTGTTTGTTAGACAGAGAATTAGATATTTATATCTTTAACCAAGGAAGAGTTTTATATTTTTTTGGATTTAATTTATTTAGCATACCATAAGATAATAAAATAATAACAATACTCCAAAGCCCTTCGTAAGATAGTATGTAACTTGGGTTATTTAAAGAAATACTCCAAAGTATTAAAACTATAACATTCATAATAATAAAAAAGAGATAAACCCACTTCATTTTTTTGTATAAAGAATAAATGACAAAAGAACCAAGAACAAGGTCCAATGCTATAAGAAGTGCTGTTAGATTTCCAGAATTATATCTAACCAATATATTTGAAATTATTCCAATAACTATGAGTGCCAGTAAGATGTAATTAATTATGTAATTATTTTTCTTAGTTTCCTTTTCACTCCTCTTTTTTCGCATATAAATTTATTAAATAATATATTATATAAATTTAACCCATATAAATCATTCTTTACGATTGTGTTTTCCAGAAACTGTCAACATTACATTAGTTCAAGTTGTTTTACAACTGAACACCATTTTCTATGAAAATGATTGTTCGTTAGATAAAGAATTATTTATTTAATACATGTTTGTTTCAATTGATTTCTGGCGTCTAATACATAACTATTACTGGAAAGAAATATGTCAATAGAAAGAAAAGAAGAATAATTTTTTTATTTGTTAGTTTAATTAGATTTAAATAGTTAGATTTGGTTTCTTTTTTATGGGAATTTGCGATCATATTAATGGATGTGCTTATGAGCGTAAATCTGAGGATTATATATGTCAAAACATTTCTAATGCTTCTAATTGTAATTTATATAGAAAACTTTCTAAGTTGCGTTATAAAGGTCTCAAGTATGGTGTGCGTCGAAGAAGTCCGGAGCTTTCTAAGCTTATTCATGCAATTGAGATAAAGCAGCCTACTCAAGCAGAAGTTGAAGCATCTGTATTTGCTCTTAAACCTTGGTACAGAATCATTTAATTTTTTTAACATTTTTTGAGTTTAATTATATTTAAATAGTTAGATTTTGTTTATTTTTTATGGGAATTTGCGATTATCTTGAGAGATATGCTTATAGTCGTAAAAATAGGGATATTATGTGTCAAAATATTCCTAATTATAATTTATATCGAAAATTGAAAGTATATTCTGAGTCAAAATTGGATTTTCTTGTTTCTAGAAGTAATGTGAGGCCGCTAACTCAAAAGGAAGTTGATGCGGCAAATTATAAAACTAGTTATCGTAAATTTTTTGGAAAATCTAATCGTCCTCGTTAAAGTTTATTTCTTTTTCTTTTGAAAAAATCCTAAGTAAACTATTTCCAATATTGTAAATGTGTTTAGTAATAATGAAGCTATAAACCATTTTTTTTGTTTATTTCTTGCTGATTTCCATAATGTTACTCCTTTCCATGGAAGTGACCAAATAATTAATGCGGTTATGAACCATTCATTCGATATTATTTCAAATAACATATTATCTTTGGTTGGTTAGTGTTTTTATAGTTTTGTTTTTTTGGGGAAGTTTTTTAAATTCTTAATTGTTTAATTTATTATGAAATGGTTTTTTATCTTGTTGATATTTGTATTAGTTTTATTTTTAGTTAATTTTGTTAGTTCTGATGATTGTGGCATTGATACCTGTGGTGGATTTTCGCAACCAGATATTTTTGATCAAACTAGTATGAGTTATAATTATTGCATTCGTGATTCAGATTGTGTTCAGGAATTTAGGATAACCAACTTGGGAAGTCCAGTTAATTTTGAGAATTGGAGAGTGCTTGGTTCTAGCCATAGAAGTGAATTAGATATTGATTATCCTTGTAATTGGAATCCTACCGGCGGATATACTTTTTCTGCTGTTGATGGTTGTATGCCTCCTTCTGGAGGTGAATGTGTTTCACCATTCTATTTAAATGTGGATAGTTCATCTGGTGTAATTACCCTTCCTGCAGACACTTATCCTGTGGGAGTTGTAGGGGTTAGTTATGGCGGTGCATGTTCGGGCGGTGGATGGGCAGAAGGTTTTAATTGGTATAATTTAAATCCTTTTGCAGATGATTTAGCTTTTTCTGATCCTGGTTGCGTTGCCGATGAACCTTGTGAAATTTCAATTGCTAGTCAAGATGAAGGAAGAAAGTTTTATGGTGATGTGGCTGTGAGTGGAACTGATGATTGTTCAAATTCGCTTTACCTCGATCAAAGTGAGATAACTAAAGAATACTCAGATGGGGCGATTAGGTTTACAATCCCTGCAAATACCTTTTGTTCTGGCGATATTGAATTGAAAATTTATGATTTAATAGATCATATTAATATTGAAGATCAAAGTGGTGGATGGGTTAGTTTTGTTATGGATGAAGGAGAAGGGGTTATTGATCCAATTGTTATTGAAGTTTCACCCAATCAATGTTATATTGATCAGAGTTGCGATATTACGATTACTGTTGTTGAAGGAACTATTGATGTTGATGTTCATTCAATTGAATTTTTCAAAGGTGATGATAGTTTTTGGGAATTAATTGCACTTGATAGTGGGGATGTCATAATTAATGGAAATGTAATTTCTTATACTCTGCCGCCGAATCTGGTTAATGTAGGGGAGATGAATGTTATATATTCTATATTAAGTACACTTGATATTTTAGATTTGAAAACTATAACGATGATTGAATCTCAATCGTCTACATGTATTCCTGATGGCTGTAATGATATTTGTCCGAGTTATTGTACTGCTTCAGATGATCCTGATTGTGGTGCCACTGGTTGTTGTGGTGATTTTTCTATTGGATTGGGAGAGGTTTGCGAACTTGGTCATGATGGTTCTGCCGGAACCTCTGATGATGATTTGGGTGGAGAAAATTGTACTAGTATTCCTGGTGGATTTGATGGTGGAACTCTAGGTTGTTTAGACGATTGTACGTTTGATATTGGTGGATGTTATAATAATGATTTTGTTTGTGGAGATAATATTATTCAAACTCCAAATGATGATGGTTTAAATGAAACTTGCGATGGAAGTGCAAATTTTTCTGAAACGTGTATTACTGAAGGATTTGATGATGGAACTTTAAGTTGTTTAACTGATTGTACTGGTTTTGATCCAAGTGATTGTAGTTCTCCTGCCCCTGTTGTCGGGCCGGATGAATACATAGTATATACTTCTTGTGAAGAAGATGGGGATGGAAATCAGTATGGGGTTTCGAATTGGACTTTGTATGCGGGAAATGGTTCCCAATTAAATAGTAGTAGTGCTTTATGTATTTTATATAGTTCTGAAGTTCCGTTTTCTGGAATTATAGGAATTCTATTATTTCTTGTGGTGATATTTGGATTCTATTATAGAGAAAATTACCAACCTAAACTTTGAATCAATTTATCCAAATTGAATTTTTCTATATCTTTCAATTCTTGTTTGCCAAACACCAGAAAAGGATTTATAAATACGCAATTACTAGTTATATCATGCGTTTACTACCTGAAAAAAATATTTTGGATAAGTTTTGTATAAAATTCTGCAGATTAATCGAAAGATATACAGAATATATAATTGTTTCTGGATTTGTAGTAATTTCTTCAGGTAGGGCAAGATCTACTGAAGACATAGATATGATAATCCCTAATCAAACTAAAGAGAAATTCGAAATTATTCATAAAAGTCTCGAAAATGACGGATTTGTTTGTTTACAATCAAATAATTATGAAGAGATATATGATTATTTAATTAATGATACTAGTGTTAGATATACTCTAAAAAATAAACCTCTTCCTGAAATGGAATTAAAATTTGCAAAAGATAAATTAGATGATTATCAAATAAAAACAAAAACAAAATTGGAATTGACAGGATTGGATATTTGGTTTAGTTCTATAGAAATGAATATTGCATTTAAAGAAAATTATCTTAAAAGCAAGAAAGATTTAGAGGATGCGCGACATTTAAGAATTGTTTACGAAGAATTAATAAATGAGGAAGAAATAATTAATATTAAAAGAATGATAATGGAGTCAAGGTTATGAAAGATCAAAGAATCGCATCTGTAGAAACTTGGGCAAAATATGTTCGATCAAATAAAAATTGGAAAAATGAACACACGAAATTTATTAATGCCCAATTTAAAAAACATGATAGAATATTAAGTAAATTATCTAAAGAAAAAATAATAAAATTATATGGTATTAAAAATGTTAGTGGATACACTAAATTGCTGAAATAATTACCAACCTAAACTTTGAATCAATTTATCCAAATTGAATTTTTCTATATCTTTCAATTCTTGTCCAGTACCAAGATAGAGAATTGGTTTATCAGTTACGTGAGAAATTGAGATTGCAGTTCCACCTTTTTCATCAACATCTGCTTTAGAAAGAATTATGCCATCTATTCCAACGGATTTGTTAAATGTTGTGGCTTGTTCTATGCAATCATTTCCAGTAATTGATTCCCCTACAAATATTTTTAAATCAGGTTTTGCAATACGAACTATTTTTTTTAGTTCATCTCTCAAATTAATATTTGAATGCATCCTTCCGGCAGTATCTATCAGGACCACATCTACTTTTTTCGCCTTGGCATGTTGTATCGCATCAAATGCTACTGCCGCAGCATCTGAACCGTAATCATGTTTTATTAGTTTAACATCTAATTTGTCTGCCCAGATCTGTAATTGATCTATTGCTGCTGCCCTGAATGTGTCTGAGGCTGATAGGGCAATCTTTAGGTCATTTGATTGTAATAGTTTTGTCAATTTTGCGGTTGTTGTTGTTTTTCCAGAACCGTTCACCCCTAGAAGTAAAATAACATATGGTTTTTCAGATTCTTTTATTTTATCGACCAAATCAAAATTTGAATCTTTAAATAATTCTTTTATTGCGTCTTTTAATGAGTCGCCAATTATTTGTTCTATATTATTTTTGTTTAATGGCACATTTACCAAATCCACTTTTAATGATTCTTTTATTTTTTCTATTGCCTCTACTGCAACATTGTTTTCTAATAATGCTAATTCTAATTCCCAGAATAAATTTTCGAATTCTTTTTCAGAAATCTTTTTTGTGGTTACTTTTTCTTTTAATTTGGAAGCTAGAGATTGTTTTGGTTCTTTTTCAATTATTGCCTGTATTTTTTCTTTTGTTTCTTTTTCAATTATTGTGTCAGGTTCAACTTTCTCTTCTTTGATCATTTCTACAATTTCTTCTTGTGCTTTTTCTTCAACCTCTTGAGAGATATTTTTTACTGCACCCTTTATCTTCTTTTTTAGAAACTTAAACATGATTTGAATGTAAATAAAGAGTTTTATAAAGGTTTTTGTGTTGTTTTTTTTATATGAAATATCTAAATGAATTGAAGGATTTGGGTTTACCCGAAAATGAGTATGCTATTTTTGGTAGTGGTCCATTGGCAATAAGATCATTGAGAGAAAATTTAGATATTGATATTGTCGTTTCCGAAAATCTTTGGAATAATTTAATTGATAAGTATGGTTTAAGTGGCAGGTGTGTATGTATTGGTAATGTTGATGTTTATCGAGATTGGTTTGGGATGGATATTGATGATTTAATTAAAAACTCTGAAATTATTGAGGGTTTTAGATATGTATGTTTAAATGATGTTGTTAAATGGAAAGAAAATACTTCTAGAGATAAAGATAAAAAAGATTTAATTTTAATTAGGGATTATCTTAAGAATAATTAATTTTATTTTTGATTTTTTTGATTGCCCTTTTTCTTCCTTTGTCTCTTTCTTCTTTTAATTCTGGTGAATCATAGATTTCCTCTTTTGTTATTATCATCATATCTAGTCCGCCGGAATATAAATCATGTATTGCAAAATTTAATGCAGTTTCTGCTAAATCTATTCCTTGTTCTAAAGTTATATTATTTGAATCTAGTGGATCTCTTCTTCCTTTTGCTAGGGATATAATTTGTTCTGAATCTAAATATTCTTCTACATATTGCGAACCGCTACCCATGTATATTCCTAATCTTTCTTCTACTCCACCCAATGGCCAACAAGTATAAAGTTTTGGTTCTTCTTCAAAATTTGTTGCTAAAAATAACCCATTATAGGTATCGTCTGGAATTTGATTGTCCCATCTATTAAGGTTCAATCCCAATAATTCCGGAAATATTCCTGTTTCAACAATTTGTTCGATGTCGTACTTATCCTCTTTTAATTCTTCTAAGAAGTTTTCAAATTCTTGGTCATAGATTCCTGCAATTCCAAAGACTGCATTTCTACTTTTGTTAATATGTAATTTTCTAATAATACTTTTTTGATCTCCGGCAGTCCCTTGCAAATCGGATGCCATTATTATTCCTTTTTTCCCTTTTTCCGCTTTTAATCCTAATACTGTAGTCATTCAATATTTGAATTAGGGTAGAACTTATAATACTTTGGAATTGAAAACTTTTTCAAATTGTATTGTAGAATCATCTATTTTATTTTTCTTTATTAATTTTTTCAAGTCTTGAATATCTTTATTTTCTGGATCTTCAGGAAGTTTTTTTATTGGTTTCTCTTTTTTCTCAATAACTTTTTTTATTTTTTTTCTCAATAACTTTTTTATTGTTTTTTCATCAACTTTGGAAACTTCTGAATATGCATGTTGTTTTAATAATGACATTTTAAGATGAGCCTTTAAATCGCTCAATTCTTTCGCCAATTCATCATTCCTTTTGAAGGCGATTGTTTTGTTAAATATCTTCATCACTTCTGGAAAAATTGATAATGCTCTATCGTAGTTTTGTTCTCTAATCATGGTTTTTATTGTTTCTAATAATAAACTTAATTCTGCTTTGTGAATTTTGTGCCCATATACTTTATATGCTTGTGAATAATTGTGTTGCAAGTATGAATAAAATCTTTCTGGAATTTCTCCGATTTTATGAAATAGATAGTCATTAACATCTGTCAACTTTTTATTTATTGCTTCAATATCATCTGTCTTTGTAACCCTTATTAATTCTTGGACTTTCATCAAAAGAATTAATTTATTTTGAGTAATCTGATAGTCTTCATAGTGAATGTGCCTTAGTTCATTTCCCAGATTCAGATATTCTTCTTGTAGTTTAGAATAAAGAGCTAATGCCATAGTAAATTTTCTGTTTTTTAAATTTTCATCTATCGCTTCTTTTATTAGCGTGAATTTTAATTTGTTTTTTTTCTTGAAAAACATATAAGAATTTAGATTAGTTATTTTATAAAAGTTTTTGTTGAGATAGTTTTGAATAATAATGTTTTAAATTTTTAATTATGCAATTTTCAAGATCATTTGTGACATTTCTTTTTCCTAATCTTATATCTGCCAATTGATTTTCATATGCATCTATTTCTGCAATAATTGTAGTTTGAATTATATAATCTTCTTTCTGTTCTATTGAATAGTTTTCAGATTTTAATATTGATAATTGGGGAAAATATTTTTCAGGATGCATGTATGCTTGCTTTGCATGCCTTAGTTCGTGTTCCATAGTAGATAAAAAATTTTCCTTTGTACTTCCTATGAACCATGTGAATGAGGTTGGATAAACGACAATGTCTGATTTTGTCCCCATTATTCCACTAAGTAAATTTTGATTTGGATTAATAACAGTCCTCATTGCAATTTCGTTTTCTAAATCTATATTTTTGTATTGATTTGTTGAATCATATTTTATAGAATTTACAAATGCCCTTTTCAATTCCAATTTATTTAGAAATTCTTGCCTCAATTCTGGATTTTCTTTTGATTCTTCAAACAACATTTTACATCATTGGGGGCATTCCACCTTGTGGAATTTCTTGCCCATTTGTTGATGCTGCAATTATGTCATCGATTCTTAAAATCAATTCCGCAACTTCTGAAGCAGATTTTATTGCCTGAGTTTTAACCTTGAGTGGTTCTAAAACTTTTGCATCCCAAGAGTTTACAATTTTCCCATTATAAACATCTATTCCTGCCCATTTTTCATTGTTATCATGTTTAACTTTCATTTCAGTTAACATATCGATAGGATCAAGGCCAGCATTTTCTGCCAATGTTTTTGGAATTATTTCTAGTGCTTCTGCAAATGCAAGAACTGCTAGTTGCTCTCTTCCACTTAATGTGTGTGCATATTCTTTCAATTGTTTGGAAACTTCCATTTCTGGTGAACCTGCGCCCGCTACAATTTTCCCATCGTTTAGTGCTGCAGTTATATCTCCTAATGCGTCAGTTATTGCTCTTTCAACTTCGTCAACAACGTGTTCTGTTCCACCCCTAACTAAGATTGTTACTGCTTTTGGATTTTCACATTTTGTTATGAAAGTCATTTTTTCATTACTGATTTTTCTTTCCTCAACAAGCCCTGCGAACCCTAAATCTTCTTTTGATAATTCTTTCAAGTTACTTACAATCTTTCCTGAAGTTGCTTTTGCAATTTTCCTCATGTCGGATTCTTTCACCCTTCTCAATGCAAAAATTCCTTTTTTTGCTAAGAAATATTGTGCCATATCATCAATTCCTTTTTGACAGATAACTACTTTTGCTCCAGAATCATTTATTCTATCAGTCATTTCTTTTAGGATTGATTCCTCTTTATCTAAGAAAGATTGTAGTTGTGCCGGATCTGAAATTTGTATTTTCGCATCTATCTCTGTATCTTTGATTTCTAATGGTATGTCAATTAATGCGACGTTAGCATTTTCTAATTTCTTTGGCATTTCTGAATGTGTTCTTTCTTTGTCTATAACAATTCCTTTGATTAATTCAGAATCTTCTATGCCCTCGCCAACTTTTTTTTCAATTTTAATATTATCTTTATCTGTTTTTTCTGTTGTTACTTGAGTTATTGCGTGTAAACAAATATCGGAAATTTTATCTTTTGCAGATTCTACTCCTTTTCCAGTCATTGCTGTTTCAGCAATATATTTTAATAATTCTTGATCGTTTATGTTTATATCTTCGGCGATCTCATTTAGAATTTTGTTTGCTTTTTCAGATGCCAATCTGTAACCTCTTGTGATGACAGTTGGATGAATTTTTTCATCTAATAATTTTTCAGCATTTTTCAATAATTCTCCTGCAATAATTACTGCAGTTGTTGTTCCATCGCCAACTTCATTTTCTTGAGTTTTTGCAACTTCAACAATCATTTTTGCAGTTGGATGTTCTACTGCAATTTCATCTAGAATTGTAACACCATCATTTGTGATTGTTACATTATTATAAGGATCTACTAACATTTTATCCATTCCTTTTGGACCTAATGTTGTTCTAACTGTTTCTGCAACTATTTTTGCAGCCATAATGTTGTTTCTTTGTGCATCTTTGCCTAATGTTCTTTGTGCATCTTCTGGTAGAATATATACTGGTTGTTTATCTGTCATTTTTATCATAACCTCCGGAGCTAGTTTTTTGACGCTTGATCCTTTTATAAATGTTTTGGTTTTGTCCCTTTTCAGTAGGGATATTTTTTATCACAGATAACTTTATTAATTTGCAAGTATTATTTTTATTATGAAAACCGGCATAAAGATTGTTGATGCGATGACTGCGAATCCAATTTCTGTCAATGCAGATGAAAATGTATTGAATTGTGTTAAAAAGATGATTGATGAACAAGTTGGAAGTGTGCTTGTTGTTGATGAAACCAAATTATTGGGTATTGTTACTGAGCGAGACTTATTGAATAAGGTTATTGCTAAGAATGTAGACCTTAAGAAAACTCCCATTAGCGAAGTAATGTCAAAAAAACCAATTTATGCTGAACCTGAATTAGATATTTATGATGCAATGGTTTTAATGAGAATTGAAGAAATTAGAAGGTTGCCTGTTATTGATAAGGGAATTGTGGTTGGAGTTCTCACCCACAAAGACATATTAAGTATTCAACCAGAATTATATGATATTGTTATTGAATCTTTCAAAATTAAAGATGGTGATCGAAAAGCTTCGCTGAATGGATTTATGGAAGGAAATTGCTATGCTTGCAAATCTCATGGACCTTTAACCAAGATTGGTGGCAAGTGGTTATGCGATTCTTGCAAAGAGTAAAGTTTATTAATCGTTGATTCTAAAGTTTAATATGGTCAGTGAAACTATAAAGGTTTTTTCTAAACACAATATGAAATATCATGGCGTTTTTGATTTGAGTAGATTATATTCTGAAATGAAAGGCTGGATTGTTGATAATGATTATTCCTTTGAAGAAAAAGAGCATGCAGATAAAGTAAAAGATAAAGGGCATGAGATAAAATATGTTTTATTGGGTGAGAAAAAAGTTACTGATTACATCAAGTACAAGGTTAGTATTGAAATAATCGCTGCTGAAGTAAATTCCCTTTCTGAAAATTTAGTTAGTGGAAAATTAAACTTTATTATTGATACTGATCTAGAATTGGATTATAAAGAAAAATGGGGAATTTCTAGGATGGCCATGTTTTTCTTCAACATTTATAATAATTATTTGGTTAAGGATGAAATTGAAAATCATGAAGAAAAATTATATGATGAATCATTGAATTTGCAGGACTTGGCAAAAGATGTTTTGGAATTCAATCGTTAGTTTTTTAAAGGTTTTAATCAATTTATGCGTATGAACAAAAGAGGGCAATTTTATTTAATTATTGTATTCATATTATCTTTAGCCATATTTGGAGTAACTTATCAAGTGAACAGTATTTCTGAGGCAGTTATTTGGGAGGATTTCAATAGTGTTTCTCAAAATTATTTATCTGAATCAACGAAGGTTGCAAATAATGCTGTTAAAGAACATACACTTGTTGCTGACGAATTGGAATTGTTTTCCACCTCATTTCTAGAATATGCTCAGAAACGAAATCCAAATTTGGGATTGTTATTTGTATATGGGGATAAAGATAACATTTCTATTAAAAATTATTTGGATTCTGCAGGGGCCGTCAATGGTGAAAAAATATTTGGAAACAATCAAGAATTTGTACAAGATGTCACAGTGCGAATTGGGGGAAAAGATTTCATTTACAAGGTCCCAATTACTTCGCAAAATTTTGGTGAAGATTGGAGTGGTCTAACTGTGGATAATAGTCCTTTCAATTTAAGTATCGCTGGAATTTTGCACCCTTTCAATTTGACTTCTGGCAATCCAGAATTCAAAGTTATTTTGAGAACTGAAAGTGGAGATCTCAATGAGACGTATGGTTCTGGAGAATGGGATCCTAGTTTTTCACCCAATATTCAACAGTTTACAAATTAGAAATATATAAAAGATGGAAAAGATTAAACGAAATATGAAAAGAGGAATTTCACCTTTAATATCGTACATTTTAATTATTACTTTGTCAGTTAGTATTGGTTTTTTAGTTATAAATGCGTTAACTTCTGAAGTTGATAAATTTGAGATTGATCCGATGGTGGGATATTGCGATGATGTAAGTATTTCTGTTGAGGGGGTCTGCCTTAATGGAAGTATGATTAAAGTAAATGTTACGAGTACAGGGTCTTTTTCTGTCCATAAGTTTTCTTTTGGGAGAGTGACCAATGTTTCTGCCTTGCAATGGTGTGATGTGAATTTGTCTGCATCCCCCTTAGATTTTGGGATTGAGACTATATATGGGATTAGTCGTGGTGCTGATTTTAATGTTGCTGTGAATGAGTCTACAAAAGCATGTGATTATTTGTATCCCACCTCTACTGCAGGAATTGCAGAAATTAGAGTAATGCCTTGGATAAAACCTGAGGGAGAATTAATAAGTTGTAAAAATAAAGAAGTAATAATTAAGGAGGGAATAAATGGGAATTGTTAATAAAAAAGGAGTTTCACCATTAGTAGCAAGTATATTGTTAGTTGCAATTGTTATTGTTATCGCATTTCTTGTATTTTGGTGGTATGGGGATTATGTTGCTGAGAATTTAGATAAATCTGGAATAACTGCAGATCAAGCATGCATGCAAGATGTAGGATTTAGTATAACTAATGTTAATTGTTTACAAAATTCATTAGATACTAATAAATTAGTGTATTTTGATTTAGAAAATACTGGTGACATTGGACTGAGTGCTTTCAAAGTAAGTATTGATGGCAATTTGGCTGATGATGTAAAATCAATATCTCAAGAAGTTAGGGAGGGTGTAACTAGCAAATTAAGTTTCGAGTATGATTTTGATGTTGTTGGAAATACTTTAACTACTGATATTGTTCCATTGATTTGGGCTGGTGGAGGTACAAAGTATTGCAAAGATAAAACTCAGACAATAAATGTGGTTTGTTTGTCTGCATAAAGGTTAACTTTATATATTTCTTTTTTTATTTTTCTTTTTATGTTTAAAAAAGGGGTTTCATCACTAATTGCTACTATTTTATTAATTGGAATTACTATTGGATTATCTTTATTGGTTGTCAATTGGGCCAAAGACAGTGTTGAAGATCAAACCGATAATCCTGTTTTTGATATTGAAACTAGGGAAATTTGCAGGAGTGCTTTGACGGACTTTGAATTTGTTTTTGAGAGTGTGCGTGTCAATATTCAAAACAAAGGTCCAAATGATTTTAGTTCTGTTGCAATTCTTTGGACGGCCGAGAATGGTTCAATTGGATATAATTCTTTAACTTCGAGTATTTCTGGATTTGGATTCGGAAATGCTAGTTCTGATAGTGGAGTGTATTCTGGAGTGAAAGTAATTCCTTATGTTTCTGGATTGGAATGTGATGGATTCTATGTTGAAATTTAAACCACAATATTTAAATAGATATAATTTTATTTTAGATATAATTATATTTAATTATAATTAAAAAGGAGGTAAGAAAATGAATAATAAAAAAGGAGTTTCTCCATTAATCGCTACTGTGATGATTGTTGGAATTGTTATTGCTCTATCTTTTTTAGTTACTACTTGGATAACTGGTAGTGTTGAAGATACGATTGATGATACTGATTGTGAAATGGAAGCTCAAGAGAGATGTAGTGAATTAACTAGTGCTGTGAAGTTATCTGTTAATGGTGCGGGTAATAAACTTATTGTTTCTAATGAGGGTGCAACTGATATAAAGGGATTGAATGTAGTTCATTATGATAAGGATGGAAATTCTAATTCGGGGTCTGAATTTGATCTGAGTGCATATAAATCAAATATTAATACTAGTATAGGGAGTAGCGATATTGCTTTCAAAGTGTTTATGGTTGGAACTGATGCAGATGAATTATGTAGTGTGGAATGTTCTCCAGTATTATTAGAACTATAATTTTTTCTTTTTTTCTTTAATTTTTTTCTTTTAATATTACCACAATATTCAAATAGATATAATCTTATTTTTTACATATTCATATTTAATTATAATTAAAAAGGAGGTGAAAAAATGAATAATAAAAAAGGAGTTTCGGCATTAATTGCTACAGTGTTAATTGTTGGAATTGTTATTGCTCTATCTTTTTTAGTTACTACTTGGATAACTGGTACTGTTGAAAATGATATTGGTAATATTGATTGCGAAATTGAGGCTCAAAATCTTTGTTTAGAATTGACTGACGATCTTAAACTTAGTTCTGGTACAAGCGCAGTGATTTTTACTAATGAGGGTCCAACTGATATAAAAAATATCACAATTGTACAATTTGCACTCAATGGGTCTACAATATCCAGTAATGATCCTTCCGGGATAAATAGTTATTCGAGTCATGCTCAATCAACTGACGCGGGCGCTTTCCAAATGAAGGCATTCATAACGGTGTTTGGTGAAGATGGGCTGTGTGAAGTTGGTTGTAATCCTGTTACAATCGAAATATAATTTTTTCTTTTTTTCTTTAATTTTTTTAGAAAGATATTTAAATGAAATTTTTCATTTTTAGTGTATGTATAAGAAGGGTGATATTTGGATTTCTGCAATTTTATATTTTGCTTTGGGCGTCATTCTGTTATCCATAATTTTGGCTGCAGGTTTGCCGGCCATAACTAAAATGAAAGATGATTTCACTGTTAAGCAAACTAAGGATTTAATGATTAATTTAGATGGGAGTATTAGGACAGTTTATCATGAAGGTCCCGGGTCCCAAAGGATTGTTAGTTTGGATATTGGAAGGGGAGATTTTTTTATAAAAGAAGATTTGGAAGTTATTGAATGGAGTATTGAAAGTTCTGCATTAATTTCTGAAGTTGGGGTGGAAATTCAAGAAGGAAATTTATTCATATTAACAGAGGATTCTGCAGTTAGTGGAAAGTACTTAGTAAATTTAAAATTAGATTATACGGATGTCAATCTTAATTTATCCTATTCTGGTCCAGAAAGACTTTCTGGAGAGGTTGGATTATCAATTGCAAATGGAGGAGAAAGCCCGATTAATGTGGTTATGACTCAATTATGAAAAAATTACATGAAATGTCAAAAAAAGAATTACCGGATTTACCTAGTAAATCCCATACAGTATTTAATATTGAACCAAATACGGTGAAACCAGAGTTTCCAGATGTTAATAAGGAAGAGATAAATTTTAGATATGGTTTATTGAAACCATATGCTTATGCCCACATTTATTGGGATGAAAAATTAAAGGAATTGATTTATTATGTTGATGAGCCAGAATTAAATTCAGAAGAAAAAAAAACTCTGATATTATTAGAGGATGGGATTAGAGAATTAATCAATATCAGTTATCTGAGTCTTGAAAAAGATGAGAAGATGATTGAGTATTTAGAGAAAAATGTTAAAGTTTTGTTAAGCGAATTGAGGATTACCCCTCCGCGAGATTCTTTTTTGAAATTAATGTATTATATATACAGGGATTTTGTTGGAATGGGAAAAATTGAACCTTTGCTGAATGATTATTTTATAGAAGATATAGAATGTAATGGTGCGGGATATCCATTGTATGTAGTGCATAGAAAATATCGAAATATTAAAACTAATGTTATTTACAAAGATGTCCCAGAATTAGCTAGTTTTGTTGAAAAGTTGGCTCAAAAAACTGGGAAATATGTTTCTTATGCAACCCCCTTATTGGATGGGGCGTTGCCCGATGGATCAAGAGTAAATGCGACCTATACAGGGGATATCTCTTCTAGGGGTCCGACTTTCACAATAAGAAAATTTACTAAAAATCCTTGGCCACCAACACAATTGATCAAGTTTGGAACCATCTCTCCAAATATACTAGCCTATTTGTGGATGGCTGTTGAATATGGGAAAAATATAATGGTTATCGGTGGAACTGGTTCTGGAAAAACAACTTTGCTCAATGCTTTAACGTTTTTCATCCCTCCTCAAGCAAGAATTGTATCTATTGAGGATACAAGAGAATTAAATTTGGAGCACTCGAATTGGTTGCCTTCTGTTTCTAGGGAAGGAGTTGGATTGGCAAATCTTGTTGGTCAAAAATATGGGGAAGTAACAATGTTTAATTTACTTAAGGAAAGTTTTAGGCAGAATCCAGATTATGTTATTGTTGGTGAGATTAGGGGAGAAGAGGCCTATGTTTTGTTTCAGGGAATGGCATCCGGACATCCTTCTTTTGGTACTATGCATGCAGATTCTGTAGATACGATGGTTAAACGTTTAGAAACCCCGCCTATTAATCTATCTGCGTCATTGGTTGAAACTATGGATGTTGTGATTTCTATGACTTCCACAAAAAGAGGTGGAAAATCTGTTAGAAGATTAAAAGATGTTAATGAAATTATCAGTATTGGAAAAGAAGGTGGAAATATTGTAAATAAACCATTTATTTGGAATCCAATTAGCGATAAATATGATTATGTGGCAGAATCACATATTTTTAATAAATTGATTAAACAACAAGGATTGAGTGAAGAGAATATTATCCAAGAATGGAAAAATAGAACATTGTTATTGATTGCAATGTATAATGCTGGAATGTTTGATTTTCATGAAGTGCAAAAAGTAATCGATACTTATTATAAATCTCCAGATGGGGTTTTGCATAAATTTGGGATAAAATGAAATATGGATTTAAGAAGAAAAATGAAATTGAGAAAGCGATCCCAGTAGATGCAATTCAGATTTCTCAACGTGAAAAAAAGAAATTTATGAAAGAGTTAAAGTTGGGGGATAAACAAATAAAAAAAGCCCTTAAAAAAGAAACAACAAAGAAAAAAGTTACTGATACGGTAGTTTATAAAACAAATCCCTATTCGAAATTATCTAATTTTTTTATGGAAAATTTATCGTTTGAAGTTATTAAAAAAAATCCGCCTTATGTCAAACCTTTGTTGAATGCATTATCTTCTTCAAATGTTAGAATTCTATCAAGGACATATTTGAGTGTAATTTTATTTACGGCTTTAATTTCATTGCCAATATTTTTAATATCACTATATATATTTACAAAAAGTATTTTGTTATCTTTATTCTTTTCTTTATTTGGCACAGTTTCTGTTTTTGGAATTGTTTATGGATATCCATTCATGATTTCTAATGATAGAAAGGTTAAAATTGATCAAGAACTTGTTTTCGGAATTGCACATATGGCTTCGATTGCTGGGTCTGGTGCTCAACCAATAAAAATTTTTAAATTATTGGTAGATTCAAATGAATACGACGAATTGAAAGAGGAACTAAAGAGGGTTTTAAATTATGTCAATGTTTTTGGACTCAATTTATCAAATGCTTTAAGGGAAGTTGCAAAATCTACTCCTTCTGGAGACTTGAGAGAGTTGTTTAATGGGATGGTTTCCACAATTGAAACTGGGGGAGATATCAGGCAATATTTGCAAGACAAATCTTCAGATAGTTTAAATAAATATAGGTTGGATCAGAAGAAGAGATTAGAAACTATCGCAACATATTCTGAATTTTATACTGGGTTTTTGATTGCTGGCCCATTATTGTTTATTGTTACTTTTGCCATATTGGAAAAAATTTCTCCAGAAGTATCTGGCATTCCTATTGCCTTATTGGCAAAATTGGGAACATTTGTTTTGTTGCCATTTTTGAATATACTGTTTATATTATTTTTAGAAACTAACCGGAGTGTGTCTTAAATGAAATTTAAAACAAGACACGCAATTGGAATATTTGTTGGTGCATTAATACTGTTATTCGCCATATTTGTATTATATCCTCTTGAATCAAGATGGTTTAAACCTATGTTGGGAATTGCATTTCTTGCAGCAGTCATTCAGTTTTGGTTAGATGTCCTTGCTGAAAATAAATCCAACAAAGATGTGGAGGCAAACTTTTTAGAATTTGTTAGGGCGGTTTCAGATGGTGCAAAAACTGGTATTCCAATTCCAAAAGCAATTACTGAATTAAAAAATAATGATTTTGGTGCATTAACACCATACATAAAAAAATTGATTTATCAAATTGAATGGGGAGTATCCCTTAGGGAGGCATTTTTGAGGTTTTCAAAAGATACTAAAAATCCTTTGATTAAACGTTCTATGGCAATTGTTATTGAGGCCGAACAAAGTGGAGGGCATATTGATAAAGTGCTTGAATCCATTACTACTTCTGTTTTGGAAATTAAAAAAATTAAAGATGAACGAAGGGCAAATATTTTCTCTCAAGTTTTGCAAGGATATTTTATTTTCATAATGTTTGTTGGAATTATGATTGCTTTGCAAGTGTTTTTATTACCTCAATTAACGCAAGTTGGGGGGAGTGTTTTACAAGGAGTTAGTCTTGAGGATACTGGCGCTTCAGCATCTACTGCGATATATGCAACATCTATTGATTTTAATATGATTTTCACATTTTTGTTATTGATTCAAGGATTTTTTACTGGATTAATGGTTGGAAAGTTTTCAGAAGGAAGTTTAAAGTTTGGATTAAAACATTCTCTTGTTTTAATGTTTATTGGGTATATGGCATTCACTATTGCCGTAGGATTTTAAAATGAATAAGAAAGGTTTATCTCATGTGGACTGGGTAATAAGTTTTGGAATATTTGTTATATTTGTTTTGCTGTTATTTATTTGGTTTGGCCCATCTTTAACAACAGAGTTTTCAGATGAATATTTGGGTGAAATTGCTGTTGAAGGGTTTAAGGATGCTAGCTATCATGAAGTATATAATTATCCAATATTTTTTGAAGTTGCTAATGAAGTGCATGATTGCGAGATTAATGTTAAGGGCATGAGTGGTTTAGGAATTAATATTGAGAATATATTTTTGATTGATAATAATGATTCTGAGGTGAGCAATGTGACTATTCATAATGATAATTTAATATTTTTGACAAGTGTTAATCCCGGGAGCGTATATGAGTATAATATGTATGTTTCTGATTATTTTAATAATACTCATCCTTCTGCCAATGGATCCTCGGTTGAATATAATGCGACCCTTGGCGTAGGTGAACGATTATATGGATTTTCTGAAAAAAGATTTAATGATCTTTCTTCATTAGATTATTCTGATTTTAAAGCGGAATTGAAATATCCTTTAAATAGGGATGCGAGTGTTTATGTTTATGATTCTGTTGACTTTTCAACATTATTATTTAATTATAATGTTAGTGAACCTACTGCAGATGATAATGTTTATGTAGTTAGTTGGTCAGATGTATTAATAAATGAAAGTGGGGGAATTGAACAAATTACTGTTTTGATCAAAACATGGTAAATAAAAGGGGATATATACAAACTTTGGAGGCGGTTGTTGCCATACTCATATTATTAAGTGTTATTTTATTTTCTATTTCTTTGAGGGGAGTGGATGAACCTCGGGTCCCGGAAGATATTGCATTACTGCAAAAAAATATATTGGGCCAAGTTCAAAATAATCAGGAATATAGGGATTGTGTTTTTTATGTGGACACTTGTTCAGGATTTTCTAGTTTATTTGATTTAATTCCCGAAACTATTGATAAGAATTATACTGTTGATGATTCGGTTTTTATCAAAACAGATGTTAACCTTTATGTTGATAGTGTTATAATTGTCAATGAAACAAATTCTGCCAAGACTTTCACATTATATCTTTGGAGAAAATAGTTTTGGTATGGAAATCTTTATAAGTTAAGTTTTGTCTACTTTCGAATAAGAGGTTATATAGATGATAAAAAAATTCAAAGTTATTTTTAATAAATTAATCGGTAGATTATTGCGTAAAAAATCAGGTATTAAATTAGGGTTTTATGGTCCGCCAAATGCGGGTAAAACTACTTTGGCGAATCGAATTTGCATGGATTGGATTGGCGAAGAAATGGGGGGTGCATCAAATGTGCCTCATGAAACTAGAGAAATTAAAATTAAAGAAAAAGTTGAA
Organism: Candidatus Woesearchaeota archaeon; assembly: GCA_018663865.1. Lineage (GTDB taxonomy): Archaea > Nanobdellota > Nanobdellia > SCGC-AAA011-G17 > PNOQ01 > JABJPM01. The sequence continues at coordinate 47,510 of JABJPM010000030.1, forward strand.
ATTGAAAGTAATGGTAAAAAATTATCTTTTAATCTTATTGATACTCCTGGGATCGCAACACAGATCGATTATGAGGATTTTTTAAAACATAAGATAAGTAAAACTAAAGCAAAAAAAAGGGCCAAGGAAGCAACAAAAGGAGTCATAGAGGCAATTAAATGGCTTGACGATGTGGATTGTGTTGTTGTCGTTTTAGATTCTACTAAGAACCCATATTCACAAGTTAATATTACAATAATTGGAAATTTAGCTGCTAGAAATATTCCTGTTTTGATTGTTGGGAATAAAGTTGATTTGAAAGCTTCCAAATTAAAGAAGATAGAATCTGCATTTCCACAGTACGATGTGATTGGAATTTCTGCCAGTAAGGGCAAAAATATAGAAAACTTTTATAAGGAGGTATTTCGATTAGTTAAATAAAATGTTATCTTTTCAATATTTACCTCATAGAGAATATTCCGGCTTGACAACGGATGAAAAATTAAAGAAAGTTTTTCGAATTGTTAAGAAGGATAAAATTGTGTTAATGCAAGGCAGACTTAAGCCACACGAGGAAGCACAATTAATTGAAAGAACTATGGGTCAGATTACAAAAAATTTTTCAGGTATATCTTTTTGTACTATTTTGCCAGAACAAACTGGGAAAGGCAAGAAAAATAAAGATGAGAAAAAGGTTCCAATGATGTTAAAATCTGCATTCTATAATGCATTTTTAAGAAATAGAGATACATTGACAATAATTGGCCCTGCCAATTTAGTAAAAGAAATAAGGAAAAATCCAAATAGGATTGATCTAATGATGGATTAAAATGCCACACCAATGCGTAAGATGCGGAAATTTTCATGAGGATGGAGCAAAAGAGTTATTGAGTGGATGTTCTTGTGGGAGTAAATTCTTTTTCTTTATGAGCGATAAAGCTTTGAAAAAAGTTAAAAAAATTTCTACTGAGCTATCTAAAGAAGATCGATTACAAATTGAAGAGGACATAAAAGAAATTGTGGATATTAAAAAAGATGATGAACCAATAATTTTAGATATAGAATCTGTTAGAGTTATTAAGCCTGGAAAATATGAATTAAACTTGGTTGATTTATTTCGAGGCAAACCTGTTGTCTATAAGTACGGTAATGGGAAATACATGATTGACCTTGCATCCGCGTTTGGCGAAGACAAAATTTAGGTCCGTTGGGGCTCCTTCTAATCGAATTCAGAGTTACCAAAAGATTTATAAACCGTTCACAACTGTCCAATTGTAACATATTTATTAACTTATGGAGGGTTAAAAGATGAACAAATATTTGAAAATGTTAACAGTTGTAATGTTGCTTTTAGTAACAGCTTTCAATGTTTCGGCTACAGAAGATGCTGAGATATCAACTGTGACTATCGATGATATTGAATTCGATTTTGATTCAAATGGTACTAATTACATTTATGCTCCTGTTTATTTAGGTTCTACTTTTGAAGTAGTTGTTGAATGGACTGGTCTTGATGTATTGAATGGTACTATTCTTGAAGATGTCGAAATTGAAGTAGAATTCGATGGTGATGAGTATGAAAGTGAAGAATTTGATATTGAATCAAACCATATCGGAAGGCAAGTTTTCGAAATCGAAATAGCTGATGACGAAGATTTACTTGAGGGAACTCAATATATTACTATTACTATGACTAGTGATAATGGTACTCCTTTGGATATTGTAAGTATTGAATTAGATATCAAAAGGGAAAGACATTCAATAGAAATCTTTGATGTTAATTTCAGAAATGGATTACAAGCAAATGCTGGTGAAATTTTCACTGCAAGTATTGGTGTGTCCAATGAAGGAAGAGAAAACGAAGAAGATGTTTATGTTGTTATGAACATTCCTGAATTAGGTTTGACTACTCGAACTGATAGATTTGATTTATTTACAGAAGACTACAACTTTACAGATGATGATGATGAATATAAGATGTACAAGCAATTATTGGTTAATCTACCATTGACTGTGCCATCCGGTGTATATGATGTACACTTTAAGGTATACTTTGATGATGGAGATAACTACAACGAAGAAGTTTATACTTTGGTAGTTGGTGCTGGTCAAGCTTATGAATCTCAAATCAGTATGGATACACAAAGCCAAATTGCTGGAGCAGGCGATGCTATAGTTTACAAGGTTTTGTTTGAAAATCCAAATGTAGAGTATGATATTGAAGTTATTGGTTTAAACTTTGGAACATATGAAGTTAGAATCGAAGAAAACATGGCTTACATTTTTGTTTCTATAAATGAAGATGTAAATCTTGGTGAATATAATTTCAATGTTGCAGTTAAAGCTGGATCAAATGTTTTAGAAGATTTTGATGTTTCAACTAGAATTACAAACAATGCCAACTCTGGTAATAGTGCGAATTTTAGTGATGCAAAACAAGGTCTTGAAATTGGTTTCGCTGTTTTATTGGTGATCTTAGTTATTTTAGGTATCGTTTTGGTAGCTAAAAGATTAGGAAAAGGCGATGAATTAGAAGAACCTATGCTTGATGAAGATCAAACATACTACTAAAACTTTTTTTCTTTTTTTCTTTTTAAATTAATTATGGGAACATATATATATATGTAAAATTATTATTTCTTTTATAATATTAAAGGAGAGTGATAATAAATGAAAAAAAATAATGTTTGGAATTTTATTTTTGGCTGTGATTATGATTTCTAGTTGTAGTCCTGAAATGAGTCCTGAAAGTAAAAGTTTGCAATTAAATGTGCCTAGTGGCGGTGGCGCGACTCGCATATGCGAGGATAATGATGGTGGAAGAAATTATTATCTCCAAGGAGATGTTTATTATCACTCTGCCCCTGAGAAGAGATTTACAGATACTTGTGTAAGTGATAATGGTGATGGGACCCCTGTTGAGTCTTCAAGGTTATTGAAGGAATATTATTGCGATGATTTTTCTGAAATTATGCATATTAATTATGGTTGTGTTAATGGATGTTTAGATGGAGTTTGTTTAGATGAACCAAGTTATATGGATCCTACTCAATGTGTTTTTCAAATTGCCACGGAAGGATATGGGGATCAGGATGTTGTAGTGGGTTGTGATCAAGATCAATTTGTTGGAAAAATTACCCACATTTTATGCCCAGTTTCAGATGATAATCATTATTTGATTTCTACAGGATGGATGACTAATACATTGCCTTTTGAAATGGGCTATACTTGTGTAGATTCAAATACTGGTGAATGGAAAAAACCTACTAGAATATCGGCATATTGTTGTAATATACTTGATTATGATTTAGCTGGAAAAGAAATTCATAAAACTAGTATAGATAAATCGGGGAATTTAATTTCCTCTTAATTTTTTTCTTTTTTTCTTTTTAAATTCTTTTTAAATATTTATAAAGGATGTTTACTGCATTATACTAATTAAAATACCACAGTGTTTTTATATAAAACTCAGACTTCTCTTAAGTAATAAAAGGGGGTTTAAACAAATGAGTGATAAAAAATTAAGTTTAGTATTATTGATGTTATTTATTTTACCTATTGCATTTGCAAGTAATAGTTTTACGTTTTATTCTGGGGCGGAATTCGAAAGTGTATGTCCTAGGTCTACTGGATTATATTCAGATGTAATTGAGAACAATGGGGATACCGTATTGGATTTTAGTGTTTCTGCTTCTGGCAGTGCATCATCTTTTTCTACTAGTGTCCCAACAGGATTCACATTATATCCTGGAGAGATAAAAAATATTTATACATATGTTACTCCAACATCTAGTGTTGATGTTGGGAATTATGTTTTAACATTGGATGTAAATGCTAATGGAATTTCTAAAACAATTAATCATGATGTAATTGTGGGAGATTGTTATGGTTATACATTTGATGTATTAGATGAACAAAAAAACATTTGCCCATGCGGTGATGAAAAATTTGGATTTGAATTAACTAATTTTGGAGAATATTCCGAAACTTATGAATTGAGTATTGGCGGATCATATTCTAATGAAGTTGTTTTAAGTCAAAATATTGTATCCTTAATTTCTGGCGGAAGTAAAATAATTTATGCATATGTGCAATCTTCTTGCGATAGTGCCCCTGGAGATTATGAATTTAGTATAAATGTTGATCCGGTATCTGGAACTTCTGTAAAGTCTCAAGTTGCTTTGTTGAAGATTGATGGTTGCTATGAATTTGATATTAATACTGAAAAAGATTTAATTAATATTTGTGAACATTCTGTAGAAAATATACCTATCACTGTTGAAAATACTGGTATGTCTTCGAATGTTTTCAATTTCGATTTGGATGGGCCTTTGTGGGCTAATTTAGAGAAAAATAAATTGAATATTGTTTCTGGTTCAGAGGGAATAGTAAATTTAGAATTAGTACCGGATTATGGTGTTGAAGGGAGTTTCCAAATTACATTTAGTGCAACTCCTGAAAATGGTGTTGTAAAAGCAGTTAATGTATTTGATGTTAATGTTAAGAAATGTTACGATATTTCTGTTTCATTAGAAAAAGATGAAGACAAAATCTGTAATGCATTAGAAAATACCTACAATGTTTTGGTTAGAAATCAAGGAGAATTTGAAAAAGAATTTTTTGTTGATATTGATGGGCCAAACTGGGTAAGCGTAGATGAAACCTCTGTTTTATTGGGTGCTGGAGAAGAAAAGCAATTGACTTTGAGAGTTTTCCCACAGTACAATACTCCTGCTGCAGAATACAATGTCGAAGTTAGTGTAACTGCAAAAGATAGTAATAAAATAGCAAGTAAAGATTCAATGGTTATTGAAACGGCGACTCAAACTGAATGTTATGATGCATTATTGAGTTTGGAAGAAAAATCATTAAATATTTATTATGATGCTAGTGCAACAATTCCGATTATTGTTGAAAATAAAGGGGCAGATGTGGCTACATATAGTTTGTCTGTAAGTGGGACTGCATCAAATTTTGTGTATTTAAATCCATCCACAATTGATGTAGAACAAGGTAAATCTGAAATTGTATATCTTTATGTTGCACCTTCAAATAAGGTTTCCAATGGAGATTATGAGGCTAGCATCGCAGTGAGATTGGATGATTCTACAATTTTAGCATCTGACGATATTAAAATAACTGTGACTGATAGTCCAGAGGATATTCCTGAATATTCTCCTGAAGATGAAAATTCAAAATCTTTCTTTGAAAAGATTATTGAACTTTTCTCCAATTTAGTCGGAGGATCTGAAGATGTTATTGATACACCATTATTGAATATTACTCCGGAAGTAATTGAAGAAGAAACTCCAGAAGTAATTGAAGAAGAAACTCCAGAAGTAGTCGGGGAATTGATGAATATTGGGGAAGAAATCGATTTTGAAGTTGGAGAAGAAGATCACGTAATGAAAATTAAAGAACGATCTGGCGAAGTATTATTGATGGAATCAAATTCAGTGTATGTTCAATTATATCCTGGAGATGTTAAGAAAGTAGATGTCAATGGTGATAGTGCAGAAGATATCGAATTAACATTTAGCGGATTCGTTGGCGATAAAGCAGATGTAAGTTATGTTTTATTGGAACAACCAGAATTGATTGATGATTCTGGAATGGAAGATATTAGTGGAGAGGTAGTCAAAGAACCTGAAGATGATGGTAATGGTTTCTTTGGAAATTTTTTCAATAGCTTAAAATCAATTTTCGTTGGATTTGGTGGAGCAATTGTTTCATATGGATTACAAATTGGAATCTTCATTTTGCTTATTGCTGCAATTGTGGCAATGAACAAAACAAAATTTTGGGAAAAAATTGCAAAATTCTTTGAAGAAGAAGTTGAAGAAGGAGTTGTTTCAAAAAGTGAAGAAACTCCGCTTGAAGTCAAAGAGGAAAAAAAGGTTGAATCTCTTGATGCGAAAGAGGTTGATGACCTTGTTATAGAATCTTTTGATGATGAAAAAGAAATAAAAGAATCTGAGGAAGAAACTAAAGAAGAACCTGCGAAAAAAGAAGTAAAACCTAAGATAGAAAAAAAAGCCAAAAAAGAAAAAAAACCTAAGAAAAAGAAAGAAGAGCCAAAAGAAGAAGAAGAAGATGAGTTCGTTATCGAGTTTGATGACGATTAATCTCCTTATTTTTTTTCATTAATTTTTTAAACTTTCAATTCCGATTATTTCTCAAGGAGAGTGATAATAAATGAAAAAAATAATGTTCGGAATTTCATTTTTAGTTGTGATTATGATTTCTAGTTGTAGTCCTGAAATGAGTCAAAGATATGATCTCGGAATTACGTCCAATGAATGCATTGATTTGGATGGAGATGGATTTGGAGATGAATGCCCATTGGGAATCGATTGTAATGATGAAGATGATTCTAGGTGGTTTTGGAGACCTTTCTATCTTGATGAAGATCAGGATTCTTATGGTGCTGAAGAATTAGTTACATTTGAATGTTGGGGAAATTTTGAAAATTCGCAATATCCGTTGGATGAGATGGCTTTTAATAAATTAGATTGTGAGGATTTAAATAGGAATATTAATCCTGGTGCAAAGGAAATTTGTGGCAATGGGGTTGATGAAAATTGTGACGGATTCGACCTTAGATGTTTGAAGAAATAATTTTTTTCTTTTTTTTATAATCTCAAACTAGTTATTTTGGAAACTCCGCTTTGCATGGAAACACCATAGATTTGATTTGCCTCCGATATTATAGAATCATTATGCGAGATTACGATATATTGTGCACTAGAGGAATATTTTGCAAATAATTTTCCTAATTTTTCTGAATTATGTTTATCCAATGCTGCATCCACTTCGTCTAAAATGTAAAATGATGCAGGGTTATATTCTTGGATTGCGAATATGAATGCAAGTGCAGCCATTGTTTTTTCTCCTCCAGATAAACTTCGTATATCTAAATATTTTCTTGATGCGATTCGCACGGTTATGTCCAATCCTGCATCCAAGGGGGCCTCGGGATTTTCTAAAACTAATGATGCTTCCCCTTTTGTTGACAAGCTGTTAAATATCTCTCTAAATCGATTATTTAAGTGGGTATATGTTTTCATGAATACTTTTGTTTTATCTTGCTCTATTTCAAGTATCATGCCCATAATGTCATCTTTTTCTGATCTCAAAGTGTCCGTTTTTTCTACTAGTATGGCATGTTCTTTTGCTAATTGATCATAAATTTCTAAAGCTTTCATATTTACATTGCCCAATCTTATCATTAATACTTCAAAATCTTTTATTTCTTTTTTTAATACTTCAATGTTTAAGTTTTTCTTTATTTTTCCTTCTTTATAATCTTCTGCCTCTTTTTTCAGCCCGGCTATGGATGCAATTGCCCCTGCTTTTTCTATTGCAATTGTATTTATTTTATTTTCAATTATCCTAACTTTTTCATTTTTTTCAGAAATTCTGATGTTCTGTCTATCGATATCATCTGTCAATTTATTTCGTTTTGAAAATAATGATTTTTGTTTTGCATAAAATTCTTTCTCTTTAGTTTCACTATCTTTCAGACTTCCGGATTTGAATTTCATTAATCCTTGAATACCATCTAATTCTTGATTAAATTCTAATGTTTCTTTATCTAAATCGGCCATTATCTGATATGTTTTTTCATTTTCATTTCCTAGATATTCAATTTTGTTATCAAAATTTGATATGGCCGCTTTCAATTCAAATTCTTGAGTCATTAATTGTGTTTTTTGTTCATTGAGCATTGATGGTTTGTTTGATGATTCTAGGTCTCTTTCTAATTTCAATATTTCATCTTCCACATTATCTTGTTTGAATCCGATTCTTGTTTTTTCCCTGGATCCACCTATCATTGCTCCACTTTTCTCTACTAAATCTCCTTCAAGTGTCACCATCCTTATTCTGCCCATTCCCACTCTTCTTGCAATTTGGATACTTTCTACAATCAATGTATTTCCGAATATATTTTCAAATGCTGATTTATATTTAGGATTAAATTTGATTAAGTTTAATGCAACGCCATGCACCCCTTCTTTTTTTGTTAAATCATTTAAACTTGGATGAAGCAATCTTGGTTTTATTCTATTTAATGGCAAGAATGTAGCTACCCCAGTTCTATTTTTTTTCAATGTACGTATGCATTCTTCTGCAACTGTATCGTCTGCAGTCACCACACTTTTCATTTTTCCACCTGCAGTAACTTCTAATGCTAATCCATATTTTGATGAGACTTTCCCTAATTCTGCGATTGTGCCGTGCACTCCTGGAAAATCAAGGATAGATTCTATTGCACTGTTTGATGCCCCACCAGATGATCCAAGTTTGGATTTTAATCTTGCTAATTCATTAATTTTTACATTCATATCTATCTTTGAAGGGATTTTTTTGGATATGCTCGATTGTTGTTTTTCAATTTTTGATATTTTTGAATCTAATTTCTTTTTTTCATCAACAAAGGATTTTATTTTTTTATTATTTTCCTGAATGCTTGATTTCAATTGTGATTTTCTACCTTCTATTTTTTTAATTTCGTTTTTTATCATTTCCAATCTGGATTGAGATTTAACAACATCTGTTTTTATATCGGTAATATTTTCCCGTATATTTATTTGATCTTTCTCTCCTCGTTTTTCCAAATCTTCATTTATTTCAGTTAATTCTGATTTTTTCTTGTTCAATTCAATTGTCAATTCATCCATCGTTTCCTTGAACTTTCGATAATTGAGTTTATGTTTTTCTATTATTTCAATGATATTATCTAATTTTTTTTCTTTTTCTTTTATTTGAATATGAATATATGTTGCTTTATTATCTTTAATTTTGTTTTTCAATTCTAAATATTTCGTCGCTTGATCTTTATCTTTCTTAAGTTCTCTAAGATTTGCATCTCGTTCTGTCAATAGGATATTTGCTTCTGTTAATTTTTCATCAACTTTTCCCAATTCCAATAATGATTTGTTTTTCTTTTCTTCGAATACAGATATTCCTGCGATTTCTTCAATCAATTGCCTTCTTTCTAATGGTTTCATTGTCATAAAATGTACAATGTCTCCTTGAAGAATTATGTTGTGCCCATCTGGATCAATTTTTGCGATTCTTAAAATGTCCACAATTTGTTGACGGGTCATTGTTTTATTATTTAATTTGTAAACGGATTGCCCGTTTTGTTTTACAATTCTTGAGACTTTCAATTCTTTCCCTTCTACTGGGAATTCTTTTTCTGAATTATCAAAGTAAATAGAAACTTCCGCTGTCTTTGAAGGATTTTTGTTCTTTCCTCCGTTATAAATTAAGTTTGATGATTTTTCTGCCCTCATGGATTTTGCAGATGTTTTTCCTAAAACAAAACATAACGCATCCATGATGTTGGATTTTCCAGAACCATTTGGTCCAAGAACACAATTAAATTCTGTACCAAATTTTAAATCTGTTTTTTTTGCGAATGACTTGAAGCCGGTCATACTTAGTCTTGTCACTGTAGTCATATGGTTTTTTCCTCTTTTTTATTTAAATAGTTTTTGCTAGATTTATGAAATTAGTTATGTTTATAATATCTTCTTTTCTCCCACATATATGATAAATTTAAGTGAATTGGTGAGGAAAGAGGATAAAACCAGTTTTTTTAATTCTTTAAAATTTGCTCATTCTTCTGATGTTTATCTTGCGGAAGAAATTGGGGATTTTCTAGCTAATAAGGGCAGAATTTATGTCCCCTCTTTTAAACAGTTTCCTATGCCAATCCTTGATTCCTATTTTAGTTTTTATTATGTCAAAATGCATGATGTTTTTTTAGAATATCTTGATGAGGAATACTGGAATGTTCATGATGAAGACAATAAATTTATTGGATTGTGGCCAGAGGAAGAAAAAAGGATTATTAGGCCAAGTGAGTACACCTATGCGATGGCTAATGTTGAACAAGGATTCGAATCTGGAGACCAGGTACATTCTTTAACTTTCAAGTATTTTCAAAAAATACCTTTAGTGCTAATAGTTGATGTCCAAAAGAATATGAATTTTGAATATTCTGAAAATTCTGTTTTAGACAAAATTAAGGATAAGTTTGAAGAAATTATTCTTCGTGAACCAGAGTTAAATTAGAGTCTTTATTTATTATTCCTTCTGCTGCTAAAATCCCAGTTAATCCTGCCCCCACAATGCCCCTTGATTTTCCGGCCCCATCACCAACCGCATATAAATTATTCATGGATGTTTCCATTGTTTTTCCTTTTGTTTTGTAGATTGTGTCGCAAAATTTTGCTTCTGGGATGTATAACAATGTGGATGGATGTCCAAATCCAGGAATTATTTTATCTAGTTGATCTATCATTTCTGTTATGCCTGAATAAAATCTTTCTGGGAATGCCAGAGATATGTCTCCAGGAGTATATTTATTCAGGGTTGGATTTAATCTATCAAAACCCCTCTCTTTACTAAAAAATGTTTCTTCTTTTGATCTTGATCCTCTTTTTAAATCGCCCCATCTTTGAGCTAACGGTTCACCGTCTCCCAACCGGTAGGTATTTTTTATTACTCTTTTTATGTATTCTTTTGGATCTGTTTCAGGCTCGGTTAGTGGCAAACTTACTAATATTGCCAGGTTACTATTTTCAGTTCCATTGTCTGATTTCGAATGTCCGTTTACCAAGGAATATGAATCCCCATTTATTTTTATGCTGTCCGATTTCGATTCTAATGTAACTTGCCCACCAGGGTTTACACAAAAAGTTCTTACAGGGTCATTATGTGACAAACTTCTAAAATAAAATTTTGCATCATAGGAAATATCGGTAATTGGATCAAGAATCCATTTTGGAACTTCGATTCGTGCACCCAATTGTATTGGCCCATGATTATATTCTATTTCTAATTTATCTGCCTGATTCCTCCACCATTCTGAATTTCCCCTTCCAGGGCCAACTATGAGATTTTTTGTTATTAATTTTTCCCCATCATCTAATGTTAATTCGTATTCATTATTTTCTTTTTTTATTTCTTGAACTCCCGTTTTCATTCGAAATTCAATATTATTATCTTCTAATCTAGATTTAAATTTCTTCATTATTGATGGCGCAATATCTGTCCCCATGTGCCTAGTTTTATGAAGTAAAAATTCTAAGTTATGCTTGGCAGCGTCTTCTTTTAATGCTCTGCCTTCATCAGTATTTGCATTAGAAATTTTATCTGGATTTATTCCTAATGATAAAAAGTAATTTTCAATGTGGTCCGCATAACCTTTTGATTCTTGTTCAGAAATTCTTAATTCTTCCAAATCCATTCCAACTCTTGGGTGAAATACAAGTTTTCCATCTGTTAATGCTCCTGCACCCCCTGGAATGCGTTTTTTATCAATTATTAATGTTTTATAGGATTCATGGGAAAGCCTTTCTGCTGCAAATAATCCTGAAGGTCCAGCCCCAATAATGATTACGTCATAATTCATGCATGGTTTGAAGAGAAATTTATTTAATAAGGATTGTTATAATGGTGCATATAAGTATTTTTAAAGTAAGTTTTCCTTTTTTATTTTTTAGAGATGGTTTATTTATTAGATGAAAAATTAGTTCTGGATAGCTTTGAACGTGGAGATCGATATTCTAATTTTGAAGTCCGTGGCGAAATTAAAGAAGTTAATGAAATTTTGGGTAAAATATATGGCGGGAATAAGATAGTTGATTTATGTATTAATTTTCAGGCTTATGAATTTGAGAATGTAAGGGTCCAATATATAAAAAATTGGAGTTTAAATGTTAGGGTTTTCACCCCAGATAATAAAAAAATAGATTGTTTGGAAAATTTAATTAGGGAAATTTGATTAATAGTCCCCTAAATTTTTTTGAGCTTCTGCCTTCGCAATTCGCTTATATGTTGCCCAAGTTTGCCTGAATAATTCTGGATGTTTTTTCCAATTCGCCTTTAGAAATGCTTGAGTAATTGGGTTTGCCGGATAACCTGGCCCTGTTTCGCCGTAGATTTTCCTTAATTTATCAATTTCTGCATCTCTTGTAACTTTTGCTAAGATAGACGCCGCACCAGGTTCTATGTAGTTTAAATCTGCTTTGTGTTCAGTCACGAATTTCACATTTTTATCTTCAACTCTTTCTTTTACAAATTCCTCATATGATTGAATATTTGTTGAAGGGCAATCTAATATTGCTTTTTCTGGTTTTAACTCGTTAATTATTTGTGCAGTTGCGACCCCTTCTAATTTATTTAAGTTTGAATCTGGAGAATTTAATGCATTATCAATCTCCTGAGGAGATAAAATTATAATTTTGTATGAAGTGACTATTTTTTTAATAACTTCAAACATATCTTCTCTTTTTGCAGGAGGAATTAATTTTGAGTCTTTAACGCCCATATTTCTTAATTGTTCTGCTTGTTCTGGAGTTACCACTACACCAGCCATAACCATTGGACCAAGGACAGGACCCCCTGCGGTGAGAAAAACTAGTTGCTTTACTCATTTCCGGCTTCGTCGATGCCACAAGTCAATGATTTTCCTTTTTCAGTTTTATTCCATTCCGTATCCATTTGTTTTACCAATTCCTCTTTTTTTAACAATCTTAGTTTTTTTCTGATTGTTTTTCTTGGAATGTTTGTATCTCTCGATAAATCGCATATCTTTTTAAATTTATCTAGGGAAGTTAAAATTACTTTTTTATCATTTAATAAGATTTCTGTTATTATTTTTTTCTTGGCCCAAACGGTTTTATTTTTTATTTTCATATAACTTATCTTTTTTTCTGTTTTTAATTCTCTTAAAACATCTAATATTCTTGCTGGAGATCTATTAAATTTTTTAGATAATTCGAGTGTTCTAGTTGGTTTTATTAAAGTTTTTTCTATATTTTTTTTAAGAAATCCTTTTGAGTAGTGTGGTTCTTTTAAACTATTGATCATTCTTGCAAATTTAAATTGTTTTTCTGGATGTAATTCGGCAATGTTTAATTTATTTGTTTTTTCTAGTTGACAACCATATATCCAATAGTTTCTGTCTTGTGATTCGAATGTATGTTCTATATTAAAATGATTCAGAATATTTTCTAATATTATATATCTTTTTGATTGAGATATTCTTATACTTCTTGAATTATTATTTTTTGGATTGTGTTTAATATTGCCTTCCCCTGCAAAAAACCCTCTCAATATTCTCGAATAATTTATTTTTTCTTTTAATGTTTTGTTTACTATACTTTTCCATTCCTTTACGAAATTCACATCTGCTAGTCTATAAATATAATATGTCTTTTTTGCTCTAATGTCTTGATAATATCTTATTTTTATATTTCCTATTTTATTGAAAAGTTTTCTTTTTGATGGGGAATATACATAAATTCTTGGTTTATTGTCTCCGGTATATATCGAATTAATTGTTTCATGAAAAAATAATATTAATTCTATGCAGTTATTTGTAAATGTTATTTCAGAAATTGTTTTATTGTCTCCTTCTGCTAACCATAATCCAACGCATTCTGATATTTGTTTATTCATACTTAAAAAAGTATTTTTTTATTTATAAATTTCATGTTGGTGTTTGGCAAGCATTTTGGAAATAAATGTGAAAAAATATTAAAAAATTTAAATGAATAGCGGGAGAAGGATTTGAACCTCCGACCTCCGGGTTATGAGCCCGACGAGCACTCCTAACTGCTCCATCCCGCTATTATAATAAAGAGAAAATTTAATTAGTTTTTAAAGGTTATGTTTTTTAAAATAAATTGAATAATTTTCCTATGAATAATATATAAAGAATTACTAACATCCACCCTTCCCATTGTGTAACTTCTCTATCTTGAGTTGTGAAATAATATGTTAATGTTGCTATGATCATTACTGGTAAAGCAAATGTTAACATTGAAGCAGGAATTATTAATTTTCCGAATAATGCTGGAATTCCCATTACTGCTAATGTATTGAAAATATTAGATCCTAAAACATTACCTATTGCCATTTCTGGATTTCCTTTTTTAGCTGCAGTTATAGAAACAAATAATTCAGGTAATGATGTTCCTAGCGCTATTGCACTTACTGCAATTATTTCTGTTGCGATATTAAGTATTTCGGAGATTTGGATTACAGAATCGATAGTATATTTTGCTCCGAAAAATATAAAGATTGTACTTAATATTAAAGTCCACCAAACTTTTTTGTCTAGTTTTTGTTTTTTAATTTTTTTTCTCTTTTTTATTTCTTTTTTTATTTCTTTATCTTTTTTTGAAGTTGAAATTGTATATTTCATATATACAAATAATAGTGCTAGTGAAAGTATTGCTTCAAAAGTTGAAAAATGTTGGTCCCATATTGCTATTGTGAATAGCATTGTCGCACCAAATAATATTGGTAAATCAACGTGAACTAACCCATAATGAACTTTAAGTTTTTTCCCCATTATTGCTGCTACACCAAGTACTAAGAATATGTTTGCAATATTTGATCCAATTACATTACCAACTACAATTTCTGATGAATTTTGCATTACTGCAAAAAGAGAAGATATTAACTCCGGCAGTGATGTACCGATTGCAACTATTGTAACTCCTACAATAAATGCGGGCATTTTTAAGTGCAATCCAATTTTTTCTGCTGAATCTGTAAAATAATCTGAAGCTTTGATTAGTGTGTACAATCCTGCTATGAAAATTATTATCCAGATTGTTATGTTTAACATTAGAATTATTTTAATTTTTTGTTTTAAATATGTTTTGGAAAGTTTTAAAAGTAAGTTTATGATTTAATTTCTTATGCCGAGATCGCATAGCCTGGTTATTGCACTGGATTGCTAATCCAGGTCCTTTGGGACTCCTGGGTTCAAATCCCAGTCTCGGCGTATTCCTTATTAAGCAAAAGCCCTTAAAGCTATAGAACATTTTATAAATAATAATTTCTTTTTATTATTATGAAATTATATTCAATCTTATTACTATTAGCTTTAACTATTTTTATTAGTTCTTGTTCTGGAAATATCAGTTCTCAACAAATTGGATGTGACCCTACTGAAGATCAGTTTTATTTAGTAGAAAATATTGGATATACAATTGATAGTGATTCTGATGCTTTGGAAGCGTTTAAAGAATATTCTTGTTCTTATGATGATGAAGGAGGTAGTTTTGGAATGACAGATTGTATTAGAAATAATATGGCTGTTGATGAAGCCATTGGAAGCATTATAAGAAAATATGATTCAATAACTTTAAAAGATGGTTCTTTAATAGATTCTGTTTGGGTATTGTGGAGTAATCAAGCTTTCGATAAGGAAGGAAATTTTTATTATTGTGAACATATTTCAATCAATGATGGACCAGGACAATTTTGTGATGAAACTGGATGCTCTCCTTTACCAGAAGGGAAACAACCTGAATAATAAATAATAGGAGGAAAAACTAAGAAACAATAGTTTTTGCTTAATAGGCCTTCAGCCCAGTCTCGGCGTTTTTATTTTATTGAAAATGTTAGAATTGAAATAGAGTAATTTATTTTAATCTTGATTTTATTTCTTCAACTAATTTTGGATTTATGTAAAAATTCATAGTCATTGTTGGATTATTTTTCCAAACATGATCTTTTTTAACATATTTTTTGTGTCCTAATTTTGCAGCTATATTTGTGTATAGCTCATTAACTTCTTGTTTTGTTGGAGATTTATTTTTATTTAAAAAGTTTTGAGTTGTTTTTGTTGCATAATAAGATCTTACTATATGTGGATAAAATTCTTTTCCACAATATTGTTTGAATGCTTTTTTGAAATGCATATCTGAATAAGGGTGATTTGTATTTGGATTGACAAATATAAAATCATGATCTTTTTTATTGTTCATCCTTTGTTTTAATTGTTTAATATATTCTTTAGGAAATTCATTTGATAATTCTAATGGTACTCCATCTTTTGCTTTGTATTTGAATGTTACATTATTTTTATTTATTGTTATATCTTTTTTCTTTAATGTTGATAATCCTTTGTGTTTATGAGTTTTATAATAAATTTCACTTCCAACTCGCATGTATGTTTTTAATAATGTATACATTGGTAAAGCAATATCTTCTTTTGTTAAGGATTTTTGAATATTTATTTTTAGTTTAGAATAATATTTTTCAAATTCTTTCTCTGTGTTGTATTTTTTTGTTTTTGCCCTTTCTTTTTTTTCTAGGGTGTAAACATATGAATATGTGTTTGATGGATTTTTATAAATTACATCCCAATGTGCATTCGATGATTCGTCATGAATTGTTAGGTCTTTTGCAAAAAGAGAATATGCCTTGTCAAGTTTTTCATTATTGGGTAGCATGTTTATTCTTGCACCCTGTGGTTTTTCATTAAATTGCCCTTTCAAGAAAGTATTATCTTTTTTGTCTATTAAGACTTTGAAATTATTGTGATCTTTGAATAATTGAATTACTTTCATTGCATTTGGAAATTGACTTTTTGATTTTTTCCAAGAAGTTTTTGTTTTTTCATACACTTGAAGATCTTCTGTTTTGATTCTGTATGTTTTCATTATGTTTATTTTGGTTTATTTTATTAAAAAGGTTTGTTTTTTTGACCAATATATATATATATATGTATATTTTTATTATGATTATATATTAAAGGAGAGTGATAATAAATGAAAAAAATAATGTTTGGAATTTTATTTTTGGCTGTGATTATGATTTCTAGTTGTAGTCCTGAAATGAGTCCTAAAGATAGGAGTTTGCAATTAAATATTCCTTCAAGTTCTAGTGGAAGCATAGAAGGATTATCTACATGTTATACTGCACATGGAATTAGGGTAGATTCTCAGAATAGCGGAGGACATAGTGGTAGTTCTTGGGAATTTTATTCCAATAGGGATATAAATGACGATGGCACAATTAGGGGAAATGAATTTTGTAGATATGAAAATTTACATTTGACGGGAAATTCAGGAGAATGTGTTTTTGGTTATGTCAATATTTATGATCCTGCAACTGATATGAAGACTAGTGCAATTTACCCTTGTCATGATGGCTTAACAATGGAAGAACTTGTATTGCCGGGAGAGGGTTCACTTAGTTATAACGCGGTCTGTTGTGTTTAAACAAATTTTTTTTTCTCTTTTTTTTCATTAATTTTTTAAACCCTTAGTTCTATTTTAAATTATGATTATAGAATCTATTTTAGCTTTTATTGGAATTTTCGTAGGATTATTGATTGCAAAATATACAAAAGAGGAATTTAAGGCTGGAAAAAAATATTTTATAATTTTATACAAATCAATTTTATTTTTATTAATTATCTATTTATTGTATTTTGTCAATTTGGATTGGACTATTTTATTGTTTATGGTAGGATTTGTAATTACTTTATTTTTTAGTAATTTATATTTTTATTTGGGATTGGCAGTATTTTCTAGTGCAAGTATATATGTTGCATTTTTTGTATTTTTACTAGGTTTGCCATATGGAACATTATTATTTCATAAAAAGAATGTTAAAAAGTATTTGAAATATAGTTTTATTTTCTTTGTTTTATCTTCTTTAGTGTTATTATTCGATTTTGTTTGGATAAACTATTTTATTGCGGGATCATTATTTAGTTTTTTCTTAAGAAAAGTTTTATAAATCTAGAATTTAATATTTTATTATGAAAAAATTATTTTTATTATTCATTGCTAGTCTTGTTAATGTTGTCAAGGTGTTTGCAAGTCCCAGTGGAAAAATAATCGCATGGGGAGATATTGTTTGTTCTCCAAGTGTTTTTTCAGAAAAGATTCTTGATGGGGGAAATATTATTTGTTCTTCAACTACCGGTTTAGGAAAGATAATTCCCTTGGGAGATGTTGTTTTTTCTCCAGTACAAAATATCACAATTCCAGAAATTATAATTTTGTTAATTTTCTTAGGAATTATTGGTGATATAATTTATACCTGTTTTAAAAATAAATAAAGTTTTTTAAATGATTAAATTATTCATTTTTTATGAATTCAGACCATATTAAGCGGATAAAGGTTTTAGAAAGATCATTAGAAAATCTTTTAGATTCTGCAAAAACTGTTAAAAAAGATCAAGTTAAAAATATTAGATTTTTTTTAAGAACAGAATACAAAGTATATAGTAGATTAATCAAAAATTCTAATTTAGAAGATACAAAATTAATAGAAATTCGAAAAAATTATCTTTCTGCGATCAGAAACCTATACCAAAACACTTAATAATCGATATTTTTGACTAATTGGATGGCATTATTCATGATTGGGATAGGATTAAATGACGAAAAGGACATTTCTGTTAAAGGATTAGAATTAATTAAATCTGCAGATATTGTATATCTTGAAAATTACACTTCTACTTTGGATTGTTCTATTTCTGATTTAGAGTCATTTTATGGTAAAGAGATTGTATTAGCAGATAGAACTGTTGTTGAAAATGGGGTAGATAAAATTTTAGAAGAGGCTTCTTCTAAGAATGTTGCATTTTTAGTGATTGGGGATGTTTTTAGTGCTACAACTCATACTGGAATGTTAATGGATGCTAAAGAAAATGAAATTGCTGTTGAAATTGTGCATAATACGTCAATTCTAAATGCTGTTGCCGAAACTGGTTTATTTTTATATCAATTTGGGAAAACAACTTCTATACCATTTAATTATTCTAATGTTAAAGTGCCCGTTGATGTTTTTAATGATAATTATGAAAAAGGATATCACACTTTATTTTTATTAGATCTTAATCCTTCTGAAAATAAATTTTTAGAAGTTTCTGAAGCTGCAAAATATTTGATTGAGAATGGTGTTTCTGAAGATTTGATTACCGTTGGATGTTCAAGAATGGGAAGTCAAGATCAAGAAATAAAAGCCATGGTATTGAAAGACTTTGTGGATTATAAATTTAAAAAAACTCCTCAGTGTTTGATAATTCCTGGAAAAATGCATTTTATTGAAGAAGAATTTTTAGAGAATTTTAAATGAAAATTATTGTAAAAACAAATTGTTCTAAAAATGAAGTTAAAGATTATGATCATGTTCGCGAAGCATATAAAGTTGAGATCGAAGCTAAACCTGTTGATGGTAAAGCAAATATTGAAATTGAGAAATTTTTAAGTAAACATTTTGGAAAGAAGTTAAAAATAATTTCTGGTTTTAAATCTAAAGTTAAATTGTTGAAATAATTTTATTTTTTTTGAAAATTCATTGCGGATTCTATTTTTTCTTCAATTATTTGTCCTGTTTCTGCATTTATTTTCATATTTAATATATTTAGTGATTGAGTGAGATAAGTTATATTCCAAATTGGAGATTCTTTTTGTTGTAAAATAAATATTTTTTTTGTTGGGATTTCTTGATATTTCATTGCAATAATATCTTCTATTGCTTTTAGTGTTATTTTTATTTTATCTAATTTTAATTCAGGTATCTCTATTTTCTCTTTTCTGAAAACTTCTGATTCTTGAGAAATTATTTTATTGTCTCTTTTTGTAAAAGAAGTTATTTTATCTGTATTGGGATCATAATAATCAATTTGTAATTCTTTTTGAATTTTACTTATGCTTGAATTGTAAGCCAATTGATTTTTTTCTTTGAATTTTTTGAAAATTTCTGATTTTTTCAATTCTTCTAAAAATTCTTTTATTTCTTCGATCATTTTTTATCTTCTATTTCTTTTTTAAGATCTTTAATAAATTTAGTTGTAGAAATCCCAAATGAAACTTTTCCATCTCTTGTTCTGATTGCTAATTTTTTAGCTTTAACTTCTTTTTCCCCTATTGTGACCATATAATTTATTTTTTGATTTTGAGCATCCCTCACTTTTTTTGAAATGGATTCATTTCTATCATCTAATTCAACTCGGATATCATTTTCTTCTAATTCTTCTTTTATTTTATTTGCATATTTTAAGACATCATCGTTGACATTCATAATTTTTACTTGAACAGGGGATAACCATAATGGGAATTTTCCTGCATAATGTTCTATCATAATTCCCAGGAATCTTTCCAAACTTCCAAGTATTGCTCTGTGCACCATTACTGGGCGATGTTTTCTATTATCTGATCCATCATATTCTAAATCGAATTTTTCTGGCATTGAGAAATCAACTTGGATTGTACCACATTGCCATGATCTTCCTAAAGAATCTTTAATGTGAAAATCAATTTTCGGTCCATAAAATGCTCCATCTCCAGGATTTAATTGGTAATCAAGTTTCAAACTTTCAAGTGCATTTTTTAATGAATTTTCTGCATCACTCCACATTGCTGCGGAACCAATTGATTTTTCTGGCCTTGTGGACAGTTCTAATTCATATTTTAATCCAAATGTTCCATATATGTCACCTGTAAGATTTATTACTTTCTTTATTTCGTCTTCTAGTTGTTCTTTTGTACAATAAATGTGTGCATCATCTTGTGTGAAATTCCTAACTCTAAATAGTCCATTCAATACTCCGGAAAGCTCATGTCTGTGAACTAATCCAAGTTCAGCTAATTTTAATGGGAATTCTTTATAACTATGCAATTTACTTTTATAAACTAAAATTCCTCCGGGGCAATTCATTGGTTTTACTGCATAATCTTTTTTATCTATTTTTGTAAAATACATATTTTCTTTGTAATTTTCCCAATGCCCAGATTTTAACCATAATTCATTGTTTAATATTATGGGCGTTTTAATTTCTTGGTATCCATGTTTTCTATGAATTTTTTTCCAAAAATCTACCAATTCGTTGTAAATTACTGTGCCCTTAGGGTGGAAAAATGGAAACCCTGGTCCCTCTTTATGAAACGTAAATAAATCTAATTGCTCTCCTAATTTTTTATGATCTCTTTTTTTAGCTTCTTCTAACATATGTAAATGATTTTTGAGTTCTTTTCGATCTTCGAATACTGTACCATAAATTCTTTGAAGCATTTTGTTCTTTGAATCTCCTTTCCAATATGCCCCTGCAATTTTTAATAATTTGAAATATTTTATTTCTTTTGTGGATCCGACATGAGGTCCAGCACATAAATCTGCAAAATCTCCCTGCGTGTAAAAAGTTGGTTCTGTTTTCAATTCTTTTAATAATTCTAATTTATATGGTTGATTTTTCAAAATTTTTTCTGCTTCTGATTTTGTTTTTGATTCTCTGACAATTTTCAAATTTTTCTTAGAAATTTCTTTCATTCTTTGTTCGATTCTTTCTAAATCTTTTTCTGAAAAGTCTTCTTTTATGTCAAAATCATAATAAAATCCATTTTCTATGGATGGACCAATCCCCAATTTTGTTTTTGGGAATAATTCTAATACTGCTTGTGCCAATAAGTGCGCAGTAGAATGTCTCAATGATTCTAATTTATTTTGCATAGTAATTTTGGTTTTTAATAAATATTTAAAGGTATCTATGAAAACATTTATATATTAGAAATCAGATTCTATTCAATATGAAAAAGAGTTTGATAATTGCATTGGCTTTTATTTTTATTGTTCCGTTGGTAAGTTCTATTGAAAATGATATTTCTCTTGGTAGTTACAATGTCCAATTGGGAGATAGTTTCAATATAAATGGGAATAATATTGAATACGAGGGAATAGATTTTACTGGCAATGCAATGGTTAAATTTTATAGCGATTTTGGTGATTATAGTTTATTAACTCAGGTCGTAGATGGTGGATTTTCACAATCGGCTTCATTTTGTAATTTTGGATGCATGTTCCCTGGTTTAGCTGGAAATTATAGTATATGGGTTTCCTTATTAGATTCTAGTTTAGTTACTTTAGAAGAGTTCATGCTTCCTGATTTATTCATTGTAAATAATAAATTAAATGTCATTTTAAAATTAGATGAAGTCCAACTTAATCCCGGGGATGAAATCAAATTGGAAGGTAGTATCCAACGTGATGTCGATTCTAGAATTTTTGAAAATGGGGATGTAGTAATTATGTTCGATGAGATAGAATATAAGACTGCAATTAGTAATGAAAAATTTGTTTATGAGTTTGTGACAAATTCAGATATTGGTTCTGGATATCATGATATGGATGTTTATTTTACTGATAGTAATGAAAATAGGGGGGAAGGTTCAATACAATTTTTCGTTATTGGAATCCCTCAATTATTAAATGTTAATTTTGATAAAGAATTTTATTTGCCTGGCGAGACTGTGCAGATAATGCCTTCTTTGGTGGATCAGGCTGGAGAAATTATTTCCGGGGATGTAGAGCTTAGGGTTTATGATGGTGAAGGTAGGAGGCAAATTAAAGATGTGTTTGAAACAAATGATGATTTTGATTATATTTTAGAAAGTTCTGCTTCTCCAGGAGAGTGGAAAGTTAGTGTTAAGAGTGAAGGTTTGAAGGTTGAAAGGTATTTCAATGTTGAAACTATTGAGAAGATTGGATTAATTCTAGATGGACAAGAATTAAAAATAACTAATATTGGAAATGTACCTTATTCTGATCCATTGAGTTTTGAAGATGAAAATGGGGATGTGGTTGAAAAACGAACAGATCTTAATCCAGGAGATAATATGAGTGTAATCTTGTATACTATCTTCGATGAGGGTCAACAAACATTCAGTGTTTTAAATAATAATCAAAATTTCACTTTGGAGATAATTGATAATCGAAATGTTGGTGACAAAATGGGTGATTTTTTCTCAAGTATAACTGGCCAGGCAATCAGATCTTCTGGATCTGGAACTTCGGATGTACCATTCTTATTTTTGGTAGGATTAATTTTCGGAATGTTGGGATATACCAGTTTTGTTTTAAGAAAGAAAGGTAAGTTCAAGGATGTTAAATTAAAAAAATCTAAGAAATTAAAGATCTCCTCTGACGAAGTTGATGATATAAAATCTAGAATTTTGAAAGATATAAAAGAATCAAAAATGAGTAGAAAGAATGAAGATTCTTTTGAGGTCAAACCTATTGTTGAAGAGGTTCCTAAACGAGTTAAATTTGATGAACCGATGAGAAAAGATGATGCTCCAAAAAAGGACGATAATAATTCTGGCGGATTATTTGGAATGTTTAGTTAATTCTTTTGATTATGTGCCAACCAAATTGAGTTTTTACTGGTAGGGATATTTCTCCTTTTTTTAATTTGAATGCTACGTTTTCAAATTCTCTGACCATCTGCCCCCTGGAAAATGTTCCTAGGGATCCCCCTCTTTTTTTTGATGGGCAAAGGGAATTATCTTTTGCTAATTCTTCAAAGGTTTTCCCAAGTTTTAATTTTGTTAGAATTTCTTTAGCTTTGTCTTCAGACTTTATTAAAATGTGCGCAGCAGTTATTTTATTTGACATTTTTTATAAATATGGCATCTATCGGATGGTCGACTTCCCGGTAATCCTTCAAATGTTCTTTTATTTCTTCAAATTTTTTAGCTTTTTTTAATAATGTGATTACGACCTTCTTTTTTGAAACTCTTTCCATTTCTTCAACACCTTTTTTGTAATCGTTAAAATTATGAATTGCTGAGATAGATATTACATTGTCAAAAGTGCTATCCTCAAATGGAATTTCTTCTGCTTTTCCCAATCTCACATCTGAGTTTGATTGTTCCAACATCCCTTTACTTGGATCTATCCCTTTGTAATTTCTGAATAAATATGCATATAGTGCTGTTCCGCAACCAACGTCTAATGTTGTTTCTTCATTTGAAATATAAACATTTTTGAAAATTGTTTTAATTTTGTCTAATTGTTCCCTTTTATGCAGCTCATTATATCCTTCTGCAATCTTTGAATAATAGTCCATTTATGTTAGTGGGTGGAAAAGCTTTAAAAAGGTTGGTTTATTTTATTTTTTAATGATGCGCGGGTAGTATAGTGGTTAGTATTCCACGTTGCCAACGTGGAGACCCGGGTTCAAGTCCCGGCTCGCGCATATTTTCAGTTAGTTTTTCAAATATTATAATATTGTTCAGATTATGAAACAATACTATCTGCCGCAAGAATTAGATTATCATCATTTACGTCTATGTTTAGATAATTTTGAAGTGGATTCTTTATATATACGTGATTGTGGCGAAATTCACGAAGATGGAAAATATCCTGGGTGGGACAAACTAACGTGCGTGAAAATCTTGAAGAAAGAAAATTAGATTTTGAAAAAAATGATTCTGGTTTACACATTATAATTGATTCCAATGAAGTTTTTTGTTTTCCCACTGCTAAATCAACTACGGAAAAAGGATTTACTTTGGCTTATGAAAGATTTAATGAGAATGGGGTAATGGTCTTTCCTGGGAGTGGTGCAGATCCTAATGATAGGAATTTACCCGAACCAACTAGATCTTTTTTAAGAAATATTATTGATGGGAATCTTATAGAAATCTATTTTAAAGGGAAAATCCCTCTCAAATTTCATTCTTGGATGGATGAATCATATTTTAAATATTGGACTCTTGATTTATAGTTAGTTTTTTAAACAATTAATTTTTTATTATTTTATGAAAACTCCCGAATTTAAACAAAAATTCATTGATAGGTACTCTGATTTGACAGATTTTGAAGAGTTTAAGAAATATTCTTTAAAAATGCAAACTAAATCCCTTAGGGTAAATACTTTGAAAGTTTCCATTCCTGAATTCAAGGAACGAATGAATTTGAAATTAAAACAAGTTCCTTGGTGCAAAGAGGGATTTTTTATTGATGAAGAGGTTTTTGGGATTGGGAATAGGCCTGAACATGGATTGGGATATTTTTATGTTCAAGAGGCAAGTTCAATGATTCCTATTGAAGTATTAAATCCCAAACCTGGTGATTTTGTTTTGGACATGGCTGCGGCTCCAGGATCTAAAACAACACAAATTGGGGCAAAAATGAAAAATGAAGGTTATATTATTGCTAACGATACTGATTATACCCGGATGAGTTCTTTGAATGCTAATTTACAAAGGTGTGGAGTCAGAAATGTTATTACAACTTTAATGCAGGGGAGATTCATTAGAGGTTTTGAGTTTGATAAAATATTGGTTGATGCTCCATGTTCTGGAACGGGGACATTAAGTAAAAGTCCAAGAACAATAAAAACTTGGAATCCATTTTCAGTAAGGCGTTTAGCGGGAATTCAAAGACAATTAATTAAAACTGCATTTGAAAATCTTAAGGCTGGAGGGGAATTAGTTTATTCCACCTGTACTTTGGAACCAGAAGAGGATGAGGGAGTAATTAGTTATTTACTTGATAATTTTTCTGATGCAAAAGTTTCCAAGATTGATATTGATTTGAAACGAAGTTCTGCAGTTACTTCATTTGGTAAGAAAGAATATAATCCCGGGGTCAAGAATTGTTTGAGAATTTGGCCACAAGATAATGGGACGGACGGATTTTTTATAACTAAAATTAAAAAAGATTTATAAACTGCAATTATTGTAATTTAATTATGAAAAAGTTGATGTTATTATTTATAGTTATTTTATTATTTAATACCAATGTGAATGCTGTTTCAGATAATATTTCTTTTTATGATGATTTTTTAGATTTTTTTAAAAATTTGTTCAGTCCTAATATAAAATTATCTCCTGGAGACTTGACTTGCGAAGATATAAGTAATCCTAATTGTATCGAATTAATTCCTGGTCAATCTGGAACACACTATACCTATAATTCTGAACATGATATTTACATTTTAGATGATACTGATGATGATGATTATTATTTTTTATTAATGGGAGATATGTCTTGCGATAAAAGTTGCATAATTCCAAGATGGGGCCAAAGGCGGGGCCAGCAATATACTACTACAATTGATTTAAATGAATATACCTTGACATATTCTGATGCTAATTATGAAACTTTGCCAAATACTGGTTTTGAAGAATGGGATGAAAATCAACCAATTGGTTGGAATGTTATCTCTGGAAATGTAGAGCCGCGAAGTACCGATTATTATATGCCTATGAGCGGAGATTGGGTTTTGTATACAGATGATTCATTAGTTATTGAATCATCTCTAATTAATCTTTCCTTATCAGATAGGGAATATATGGCCTATGTAACTCTCGGAAGGGCATCATCTTCTGATATTGTCCTCGAGGTTTTGGATTCTAATGATAGCGTGGTATGTAGTGAAACGGATCAAGGATATTTTAGGGGAAAATCAATTGGTTGCGAATTTACTCCTAATTCTTTTGGGCAACATAAATTGAGGATAACCACTTCTAATTATGCATATATTGATGTTACTGGAATTGTTCCAATAAATGATTATGGTATTGTGACTGGAAGCACATATAATTTAAATGGGCGAATTGGAAATAATTATCCTGGCTTAAGTTTCTCTGGTTCATGGGATGATGTAGATCTTGGTCAATATGATGATGTAAGGCCCATCTTAGAAGTTAAAAATGGAAATATTAGGGGTGGTTCAGAAAATATTGTTTCATACGCCCTTAGGACTAGTGCTGCACCAATTGCATATTTTCATGATTTAGATATAAGAGTAAAGGGCCTACAATCTCATACAATTAGGTCTGGTGGAAGAATAATTAATAATTATTTAGAAGTTGATATGCCTTGGTATTTTGCTAGAGAAAATAGTATTGAAGAAAATATGATTGCATCTGGCGAAATAATTAATAATACTCTGATTGGTGGGCAGGGAGTTATTAGGCTTGGAGGGACTGGAACAATTATTGATGGGAATTTTATAAGTAATAATGCTCAAGCTACAAATCATTATGCAATCATACATGATGGTGCAGAAAATCCGATAATTAGAAATAATATTTTTGATCCAATTGAAGGTAGTGGAATTTTGACATATGTTGGCCATGGATACAGAATATATAATAACACTTTTTATGTAAATACTGCAACTTGTAATGTTGAATACATAAATGAGGATTATTCTACAAATGGAATTCGTATGAATGATTATGGTGCAGAAACAAATTATGATAATTGGATTTATGACAATCTATTTCATATAACTGGAACTTCATATAATACCTATTGGTCTGATTGTCAACCGGTAACTACGGGGATATTTTATAGTGCTTCAGGGGTTAATAATCGAATTTTTGGAAATGAATTTTATATTAATGATACTAATGAGGATAATAGTCAACCTGTAATTGGGATATATGCTGGAGCTACGGATGACGGTGTGATAAAAGCTTATAATAATCCCTCAGATAATAGGTTAATTTATAATAATTATTTTGAGACAAACGACAAGGCAGTTTGGATTAGTACATATTATGGGGGAATGATTAATATGTGGTTAGAAAATAATACTTTTACAAAAATCTTAAATGAGTATTATACTCCATCTTCTGAAAATGCTGCATTGCGATTCGGTAGACTTTCTGATATGGTCAATACTCGTTTAATAAATAACAAATATCTTGACGGTTTTGATTCTGATGAATATTATTTTAGTGGCATTAATGGGGATTATGATTTAATAAAAAAACATTATTTACATGTTTATGTTAAAGACAGTAGCGAAGTTCCAATACAAAATGCGTTTGTTAGGGTTTTACCTCAAGAAAATGGTTCTGAAATAAATGGATATACTGATAACAATGGCTATGTGAGATTGGATTTAATAGAATACACAGAAAGCGGAACTTTGAGCTCTGGAGGATCCCATAATCGAGTCATGAATGCTCCGTATGATGTTTATGTTAGTTCTATTTATTATACCCAAGTTAATGGCGTTTCTGAAAATACAATAAATATTATTGGTTCTGAAGTTACAGAGTTCTGTGGCGATGAGATTATTCAATCTCCGAATGATGATGGTGTAAATGAAATATGTGATGGAAATAATTTTGGAGGATTAGCTTGTTCTGATTATGAGTATGATAGTGGAGATTTAAGTTGTATTAATTGTTTAAC
>JABJPM010000004.1 GCA_018663865.1 Candidatus Woesearchaeota archaeon
CAATTAAATTTCCATCGGCATCCGGAACATTTCCATAAGTAGTATTACAAGTCCCACTTTCAGCAGTACCACATCTAACTTGCCAATATAAACTTGTTGCTTGATAGGATGCATCATCCCACAATTCCGCAGTGGCATATGTTGTTGTTGCGGTATCTGTTGCAAAACCAGTCAATAAATCATTGGAATTAAAATATGAAAGAGTAGCCCAAGTTCCAGATATAGAAATAATAATAGAAAAACAAGCAGAATTGACAATATATTATTAGAAACTCTCATCTAAATTAAAAATAGATATTAATATTTAAGCCTTTCCAATAATATTATATAAACAACGTCATTATCAAAAAAAACATGAAAAAAATATTGTTCCTACTAATATTGCTGATTGTATTACAATCTACGACCGCATGGGATTGGAACAATCATAAATCAATAGTTCAAACATTATATTATTCTGCGCCATATGAAGTTCAAAGAAACTTGGATCTTCAACAATTAGAAATAGGATCAATTGCTCCAGACAAAGATTTTCATGATAATCGTTTACACCATTATCCAAAATCATATAATCTCACTTTATATTGGTTAGAAGAAACAAAAAGGCATTTAGAAAATAAAGAATATAAAAATGCAAGCTATACTTTCGGAGTCGCTTCTCATTACATTTCAGATTCATTTGTTGCACCACACTATATTTCAGGAGAAAATCCATCCTTACATTCAAAATTCGAAAAACAGGGAGCCATAAAACTAAATTGTATAGAAAAAGAATATAATTTAAAAGAAGATATGATTGAAGGATCAAAAAATAGTAAAGATTGGAAAAATTGGTTAGAAACAAAAAATGAAAAAATTCCTCAAAAAGAAATAAAACAATCAATGGATTTAATTTCTCCATTATTTTTAGAAATTTTTAATACAACTTGTAAAACAAGAATCACCAAAATAGAAGAAAAAAACATAAATATTGGAAATAAAACAAAAAATTATTTATTTTTATTATTAATTTTCATGATAGGAAATATAAATTTAAAGAGATTTAAAAAGAAGTTTTCCTGAAATATTCTCATCAATATATTTTTGTGCTTTCTTATTTAATTCTCCTCCACTCAAAAATAAAACTGGCAATCCCTTTTCTGATCCTTCTTCCATTGCCAAGAATAGATCCTTATCGGTTATTTTCTTCTTACTCTTATATTTTACAAAATATCTCAATTTTCCAATCTGAGACGGAAAATCAACAACAAAATTTAGTTCCCTTCCCTTTCTAATCATATTTTGAGAGATAATATACATATTATTAGTTGAAAAATAATTTTCAACAGAAATTTCTTCAGAGATAGATTCTTTAACCAACTCTTTCTCGGCCGGAGTCTCTTTAACCAACTCTTTCTCGGCCGGAATCTCTTTAACCAACTCTCTCTCAACAAGAGCTTCTTTAACCAACTCTTTCTCGGCAGGAATCTCTTTTTTCTCACCAAACAAATCCTTGATCAAACTTTTTGCCTCATCATTGGTAGTTAAATACCACTTCCAAAACGTTTCTTGTACGCCCTTATAATTTACATGTACTGGGACAGCATAATCCCTCAAATCTCTAAATGCTACCCTTTGCCAAGGTTCTGCATGAGAGTCCCTTACGACTAACTTTTCACTTAAAAAATCATATGCTTCTTTTGTTTTGCCAGGCAAATACTTAGCAAGATCCATCAATTTTTCTTCCTGACCGGAAACATAATAAAATGGCGATCCACCACGTTTAACATAAGTAATTTTAATCTTTTTAGCATCCACTAATTCAGAAAGAATTGCACTAGCAAATAAAATATTGGTATTCACCGTAGTTGCAATTTGAGAAGGTTGTAATGGTCCACGCTCAACAACCACTTTTAATGCTTCAGATCTATTATCCATAATAATTAGAACTATAACGGATTATAAAAACTTTATGGCCTAATCCATGCAATTTGATAGAATGTGACATCCCCTTCATCATCCGTCACGCCAATCAATAAATTTTTCTTGGTAGAATGTGCAACTCGATTTTTCGAAGAAAATTCATACCATGTGGAATGTTCTTTTTCATTGACGCAAAATAAAACCCATTTTGCATGATCCTCTCCAGGTTTTACACCACGATCATAAACTCTGAAATCTGCACCAAACTTTAATGCGGTTTTAACAATATATCCTCTTTTTCTCATTTCTTTATAAACTAAATATCGGACTAATAATCGAGGATCTGATTTTTTAGCTTTTTTCACGAACTTATCAAAATTTAAACAATCTCCCTTGCCATCAAGAATTTCCATCTTGCCCTCTTCCAATAAATATAGTGCCTCAACAGAAGAATAATAAAACTTTTTTCCGTTTAACTCGCCAAATCGAGATTTTTCATAAATCCGCCTAGTTAAATCTCCATCCGGAGCCATAATTATATCTTTAGAAAATATGGTTGTTATAATCTCTTTAGCCATAGTAAATCTAATCAAAAACTATTTAAAAACCTTTCCTTAGAATAAATTTATGAAAATAACATTCCTGGGGACCTCATCGATGGTTCCAACAAAAAATAGAAACACAACTGCAATATTAATAAATCACAAATCAGAAACTATTTTGATTGATTGTGGCGAGGGAACTCAAAGGCAATTAAAAATAAAAAAATTAAGTCCTGCAAAAATTACAAAAATATTAATCACTCATTGGCATGGAGATCATATCCTGGGATTGCCAGGTTTAATTCAGACACTTTCCCATTCCGACTATACAAAAACATTAGAAATATATGGGCCAAAAGATACAAAAAAATACATTTCAAACCTTTTGAATAGTTTTCAATACCAAGAAAATAAAATAAAAATAAATGTTACAGAAATAAATTCTAATAAAACTTTTTTTGAAAATAAAGATTTCGAATTGAAATCCCAAAAAACAAATCATTCCATAATTGGCCTAGCATACTCAATTATTGAAAAAGATAAAAGAAAAATAAATATAGATTATACCAAGAAATTTGGATTAGTAAAAGACAAAATACTTGGAAAATTGCAAAAAGGAGAAACAATCACATTCAATGGGAAAGAAATAACTCCAGAAAAAGGCACAATTATAATGCCTGGGAAAAAAATATCAATAATCCTAGATACCGAACTAACAAAGGACTTAATCAATTTTTCAAAAAATTCAGATTTAATCATTTCAGAATCAACATTTTCAAAAGATTTGAAAAAAGAAGCGAAAAAATCAAAACATATGACTTCAGAAGATGCTGCAAATTTGGCTAAAAAATCGAAATCGGAAAAACTAATATTGACTCATTTTAGTCAGAGATATACTACTACAAAAGAAATAGAAAAAGAAGCAAAAAAAATATTTAAGAACACAATTGCTGCAAATGACTTTTTCACTTTGGAAGTTTGAGATATGAAACATAACTAAATATATCTATGAATGCATTCACAAGTACCATCAATAATTCCTTCAAGATATAGAATCCTATCATCAATATTACAAACCCCACCATATGGTAAAGGTAGTCAGTAACACTAATTCTAACAAAATCAAACAATAAATTAACAAAAAATACAATAAACATTGAAATTAGCCAAGATGTAAAAACATAAATTGTGTATTTTTTAAAAACCCTCATTGATCTAGCCAAAGAGGGTATTGCGCCAAATCCATTTTTGATCATTATCGGATATCTAAAAAATAATATTAACCTAATAACTAATAATACTAAAATAACAGATATTAGAACATAGATCGAATTTTCTCCAAAATATCTAGACAATAAGAAAAATGGGAAACTAAGTAAAACAGACAGGGTTATAATTAAAATTAGAACCATTGCTCGCATTTCGACAATTTTCCAATAATATTTTGTACCCTTTAGAAATGATTTTATCAGTGGAGTTTTTTTGTTATTTAGCGTGTCTTTTATCATACTATATTCCATTCCAATCAATGATGCTCCTGCAAGGAAATTCGCAATAACAAAACCAACTAGACTAGAAACAATTTTTACTATTTGAGATTGATTTATTAGTACTGAAGATACTTTTTTAGCCATTGAGCTAATCCCTCCAGAGGTAAACAGACTAGAAGGATCATTTCCAATTAAAGAAATTAAATCATTCATGATTATGAATATTAATGCAAATCCAATACCCATTAAAGCATTAAGAAAAGGTGGAACGGCCAATCTCCAATTATGTTTTAATAAATTTCCAGATTTGACCAAATTTTCAAAAAATACCATTTTTAACAATCTACATTATATTCGAAATAATTGTCACAAGGATTTTCTAATTTCATCATTTCTTTAATACTCATTTTTTCAAAATATCTTCTGAATGGTCGCATAGAATTCCCATGTGCAGAAACCGCAACATTAACTTTATTTTTTTTAATAAATTTAATTAAATCTTTCAAAAAAGAATTAACTCTTCTCTCGACATCTTTTATTGATTCTCCCCCAGGGGGTTTTGAATTGTATCCCCTATGGAAAGAATCATATTTTTTCGGAGAGTACTTTTTAATGTATTGTAAATGTGTTTTTCCTTGTAAGTCACCGTAAGATCTCTCTATAATTCTATCGTCAGTTACAACAGACATACATTCTGGATGAGATTTTAAAACTTCTGACAAAGTATCCTTGGAACGAATCAGTCTTGATTGGAAAGCAACTTCGATTTTTTTGTCTTTTAGTCTTAAAGAAATTATTTTAGCATCATCTTTTCCACGTTTAGATAAATGTGTTTGTCTCCACCCAGAAAATTTGCCAGAAGCATTATCTTCTGTAGTTCCATGCCGAAATAGATAAATAGATTTTTTCATCAATTAATAAATTCAAATTAAGGAATTAAAAAGGTTTCTGTTGAATTTATTAGAACATATACAGAATAACACAGAAAACTTTTAAAACAAATCAAACTTCTAAAACAACACAAATGGAAAATAATATAATAATCACCTATGAAACACTTTATGATATTTTAAGAAATGAGAAAAATAAAGCGGAAATCCAAAAATTACCAGAAAATTACCTAGAAAATTTAATTAATTACCTAAATAAGAAACAAGAAATTTTGGAATCTCAAGAAAAGAAAAAATCAATATTTACTAGTACCGAAGTAAAAAAAACAAGAAGGCAAATAGAATCCATTCAAAAGATTATAAAAGAACTTTATGAGCGCAGAGAAACGAAAATAATTCAATCTGCACTAATATCTTCCAGAACTTGTATAAAATCCGAGGAAGCCACATCAATGCTATTGGAAGAGAGGGAATTTTATAAAAACATTGTAGAAAAGTTTGATCACTACAGGGAAAATATCCTATACCGATTAAGTGCGGGACAATCCCCCAATATAGAAGTAAAAAAATCTAAACCAAAAGACTTAAAAACAAATGAGGAACCTATCAAAACAGCTCGAAAACTTAAAATGATATGCGATATTCCGAAATTTGTCGGAATGGACATGGAGAATTACGGGCCATTCAATAACAATCAAATAATTGAAATCCCTCATGAAACAGCGGATTTTTTAATAAAACAAAATAAGGCAGAAGAAATATGAAAGTTCCAAAATCAAAAAAAACATTTTGTAAAAAATGTAAAACCCATACTGATCACAAGGTTGGAGAAAATAAAACTACTGGAAACAGGGGTAGTTTGAAAAAAGGTTCAATTGCAAGATCTAGAGTCAGAGGACTTGGTAGAGGATTCGGAAACCTAGGTAAATGGGGTTCAAAACCAGCAATTAGTAAATTCAAGCGTACAGGATCAAAATCATCTAAAAAAGTATCATTAAAATTAACATGTAAAGCATGTAATAAGTGTAGTATACTGCCTATGGGTAGAATGAAAAAAGTGGAGTTTGAACAAAAATGAATCCAAAAAGTAAATTCATAAAAGTAAGATGTAAATGTAAAAATGAACAAATAATTTTTGAAAAAGCATCATCAGAAGTTAAATGTTTAGTTTGTGGGGAAATATTGGCGAAACCAACAGGTGGAAAAGCAAAAATAACTACGAGCGTTCTTGAAACTTTATAATTTAAAATGTTCTATAAAAAATCGGGTATGCCCGAACAAGGAGAAATAGTAGTCTGTAC
This sequence comes from Candidatus Woesearchaeota archaeon, assembly GCA_018663865.1. Classification (GTDB taxonomy): domain Archaea; phylum Nanobdellota; class Nanobdellia; order SCGC-AAA011-G17; family PNOQ01; genus JABJPM01. The sequence continues at coordinate 6,126 of JABJPM010000004.1, forward strand.
AGTTACTAAAATCCTTTATCATTCTGTTTTTGCAAAATTAGATAATTATAAGCATAGAGAAGGAATGATTCATATTTCTGAAATTTCCCCAGGTAGAATTAGGAACATTAGAGATTATGTTAAAGAAGGGAAAAAAATTGTTTGTAAAGTTTTAAACATTAAACATGATAAAAATCAAATTGATCTTTCCATTAGAAGAATCAATACAATGCAACGAATTCGTAAATTAAACGAACAAAAACAAGAACAAAAAGCAGAAAAACTTCTAGAATATATTGGAAAACAATTAAAAAAAGATCTAAAAACAATATATGATGAGGTGGGGTTCAAATTAATAGAAACCTATGGCGGAATTTATGATGCATTTCAAAGATTTGTATTGGATGAAGAATCAATAAAAGAATTGAAATTTGAAAAAGAAACTGAAAAATTAATTTTAGAAATTATAAAAGATAAGATCAAGGCACCAGAAGTAGAAATAAAGGGTATTTTAAAATTGATCTCAGAAAAACCAAATGGGATAGAAATAATTAAAGAAATATTAATAGATGCCCAAAAAGGCGAAATAAAAATAAACTATGTCAGTTCACCAAAATATAGTATATCTGTTAAAGCATCAGATTATAAAACTGCAGAAGGAATTCTAAAAAATGCTCAAGAAGAAATTATTGAAAAAATAGAAAAAGCCGAAGGGCATGGCGAATTTGAAAGAAAATGAAATTACAAATTCTCGAATGTAAAAAATGCAAAACATTTACATTAGAAAAAGAATGCTCATCCTGCAATTCAAAAACAGAAAATCCAAAACCTGCTAAATATTCTGAAACTGATAAATTGAGCAAATATCGAAATTTAGCTAGGAAAAATTCTTAATTAACTTATTAAAATCTCCGATCCCTTTCCTACCACGTCTGAGGTAATATGCTGGATGATAAATAAACCCTATGTTGCCATCCCATTCTAAATTTTCCAACTTTAATCCCTTATAGGCTAATGCACTTCGGCCCAAACAAATTATTTTTGAAGGATTAATTATTTTAATTAAATCATCAACATAAGGTCTAAAATATTCTATCTCTGCCCGTGTAGGTTTTCGAATTTTGCCTTCGGAATTCAAAGGTATTATTGGGACTGTATTGATCACAATAAAATTATTAATCCCGTTATTAGCCATCCATCCATCAAGCAATTTTCCACTACGACCGATAAATGGTTTTCCAAATTTATTTTCAGTTTGCCCAGGTGCCTCCCCAATAAACAAGTATTCTGGATTTTTTAAATTACCACGATAAAAAACTATATTTCCATTTGTAGAAATTACATTTTTATATAATTCATGTTTCCTAGAAGCATTTTCTAATGAATTAAACATAATAAAAAGAAAGAAAATTGATTTTAAAAGCTTATGCTTCCAAAATAATTAATTCTTTTGAAACACTTTCAACATATTTGAAATCCAAATAAATTGCAAGTTCTCGGGTATAACCTGCGCCAGTATTTTCAACAGGCATCCTACATATTAAAGTTTTTTTCCCATTGTTCAATCTTATATATCCCTCGTTAGATTCTACACCATCAAAAGACATACAAACAACATCAGATTGTTCAAACATATAGTGGATTTTGTCTTTTTCCAAAGTTGTAGTGGCCATTCCTGAACATTCAGAGGTATCTTGATAAACATCTCCTGTACCGCTATTAGCAATATCAATCCTAAACAATACTTCATTTGTTCCACTTAATGATTCAGTAAAACTAGTTATTTGGATAGGAGAACTACTTACCCTTGTTACAGAAGATTTATCTCCAAGAATATCACATACTTCTTCTCCGCCGGAAGAGATTATACTTCTAGACAATGCACAAGCTTCAATTCTCGCCTCAGTTCTATAAGGATAACAAACTTTTGCCTTCAGATCAAACTCTGAACTAGTTGAAACACTGCCCCCATATTTCATGGTGCCTGCATTGACCAATAATTCTGATCCTTCTTCAATAAAATCTTTTTTTATCCCCAATAAACCGCCTTCAACAATACTGTATTCTGCACTAAGGCCATAATCTGTCATTTTCAAACCATAAAGTGCAACCTCTGCAGAACCTGCAGGAAGATCATATTCACCATTATTCTTTAACATAACTTGAACAGGAACACTCTCCACGACTGAAAACTCCGAGATTGGTGCACCTTCCACAAAAGATAACGTTACACCAGAACTTCCACCCGTAAAGGGCCCACCATCAACTAATACTTCTTCTTGACACCCACTAATAAACAATAGTGCAGCCATTAAAATTAAAAAAACTATTCTCATTTTATATTATTCCCTCCTTTAATTGAATATTTTTTATTGGTTGTACAACTTTATATTTATACAATAAATCAATTATTATTGAATCTTGATAGGCATTATCTTCAAGATTCATTTGATTAATACATGTTATTTTTTTTGACGTTTCTTTGAATTCTATTAGGCCTTCTTGTACAACTGGTGCGCACTCGAAATAACTTCCAGAATTTCCCACAGTTACCCTCACATCAACTAAACTTCGCCCATCATAAAAATCAGAAACCACCTCGCCATTGACATCCCTTGATAAAAAGATATCTAATACAATCTGATTACTCCCTTGACCCAAGGGAACAATAGTTTTTTCAACCCTTTGCACAATGATTGGTGCAATATCGGATTCAATACTCCTTCCTGAAAAAGATTCTTTTAGATCGCATTGAAAATCAGTTTGAACTTCTGGGCCTCTTTTGAAACAAACCGGATAAATAATTGATTTTGATTGAGTAGAATATATTAATTCAGTAAATATGTTAGTTACTTTGATCCCGTTATGAATCCCACTATAGACATAGCTTCCTGCTTCAGGAAATAAAATTAATTCACTAACTTCCGGAGTTATCTTGCCATCATAATCTTGGGCGGCAAGGAGATTGATATTTTTACAATCTTTTCCAGGGATTCCACCAATGGATTCAGAAGGAGTGTCATATACACAAATTGAAATATCATCTACTGCACGAGGCATATTATTAATTAATTTCAAATTTACATTAAATGCCTGCCCCTCATAAATTTCTGCTCGAGGAGGTGTGCCTTCTAAAATTTGCAAATCCACTCCCCCGATGTTTGTAGTCAGATCATCATTCGTACTAATGCATCCAGAAATAACTATTAAAAACATTACAAAAATAAAATTAAAATAAACACCCCTCATTAATTTAAATCGTAGAAAACTTTATTTAAAAACCTTTCTAAACATCTGCCACGCAAACACTTTCTGTCCAACTACATTCCAATTGACAATAATCGTTATTACAAGAAGATTCATCATAATCCGAACAATAATTTTCTTTACAAGATATGCATTCATCAAATTCATCAAAACTATCAGGGGTACAACCCTTGCTAGATTTACATTCCCCTTCTTCTAAATCTGTGCAGGCACCTTTGATTTCAGAATTGTCGCTCCGCCGAATAATAATAAATTCTTTTTTTTCTTTTTCATAAACATACTCGACTTCGGCAATAAAATTTGTAACAACTAGGGGAGACCATTCAGAAGAATATTCGGGAACTTCAAAAAAACATTGTAAGTTAACTCCCA
>JABJPM010000031.1 GCA_018663865.1 Candidatus Woesearchaeota archaeon
ATCAGTAGGGGAGATGAGAGTCTTGGCCTCAAGAAGGACACTGAGATACTGGTCCTAGCCCTAAGGGGTGCAGCAGTCACGGAACCTTTACAATGCGCGAAAGCGTGATAAGGGGATTCCAAGTGCTATGCCAATGGTATGGCTTTTGTTAAGTGTAAGGAGCTTGGCGAATAAGTGGTGGGAAAGACCGGTGCCAGCCGCCGCGGTAACACCGTGCGCCACAAGTGGTATCCATGTTTATTGGGTCTAAAGCGTTCGTAGCCGGTTTGGTAAATTTTATGTGAAATCGTTGGGCTTAACCTAACGTCGTGCATGAAACACTACCAAACTTGAGACCGGGAGGGGTTAGAGGTATTCTAGGGGGAGCGGTAAAATGTTATAATCCCTAGAGGACCACCAGTGGCGAAGGCTTCTAACCAGAACGGGTCTGACGGTGAGGAACGAAGGCTAGGGGAGCAAACCGGATTAGATACCCGAGTAGTCCTAGCAGTAAACGCTGTGTGCTGAGTGGTGCAAATTCCCCGTGGATTTGCAACGCTTAAGCGAAGGTGTTAAGCACACCACCTGGGAAGTATAGTCGCAAGACCGAAACTTAAAGGAATTGGCGGGGGCTCGCTACAAGGGGTGCGGCGTGCGGTTCAATCTAATTATACGCAGAAAATCTCACCAGGAGCGACGGCAGAATGAAGGTCAGATTAAAGGTTTTACCTGACAAGCCGAGAGGTGGTGCATGGCCGTCGTCAGTTCGTGCCGTAAGGTGTTGCGTTAAGTCGTACAACGAACGAGACCCATATCTACATTTGCCAGCATGTTCTCCGGAATGAATGGGCACAATGTAGGGACTGCCTTCGAAAGGAGGAGGAAGGTGTGGGCAACGATAGGTCTGTATGCCCCGAATCTCCTGGGCTACACGCGCGCAACAATGGTAGGGACAATGGGATGCAACTCCGAGAGGAGAAGCTAAGCCTCGAAACCCTATCTTAGTCTAGATTGAGGGCTGTAATTCGCTCTCATGACAATGGAATCCCTAGTAATCGGACTTCAACACGGTCCGGTGAACACGTCCCCGAGCCTTGCACACACTGCCCGTCAAACCAACCGAGCAGGGCTTTGGTGAGGATTAGTATTTTTATTAATTCGAACCTAAGTTCAGTAAGGTGGGTTAAGTCGACACAAGGTATCCGTAGGGGAACCTGCGGATGGATCACCTCCTATTTTTTATCAATAGTTATTGATCTGTGCTAACAAACTCAAATGCTCATACATTATACAGGGCCCATAGTCCAATGGTAGAACAGGGCGTTTGCAACGCCCAGATCCGGGTTCGATTCCCGGTGGGTCCATTTTCCAATAGGAATTTATGCAGCTCAGACAACGTAAAGTTTCTGGGTGAAGGATTTCATTTTCATGAAATCATCATAGGCAAGATTATAACCTTAAGTTTCTTACACTATTAGGTGAATGACTTGGCTTGGATTGCCGATGAAGACTGTGGCAAGCTGCATTATGCTTGGGCGAGGCGCACGTAGCCTTTGAACCCAAGATTGTTGAATGGGACTTCCTGTCTTCGAGACGATCGTTTTTACGATGGGAAACGCGGGGAATTGAAACGTCTTAGTACCCGCAGGAAAAGAAATCAATCGAGATGCGGTAATTATCAGCGAGAGAAAACCGTATAGGGCAAACCGAATCCCATACTGAAAGGTATGGGACATGTGGATGGCTAATTTTTTATTCTCATTGAAGAATCTAAACTCTTCTGGAAAGAAGGACCATAGAGGGTGATAGTCCCGTAGGAGTATCTCAATAGGATTTTATTAGTTCAAGAGTAGGGCGTATTGGAAATTACGTCTGAATGTGGGGGCCATTAACCTCCAACCCTAAATACAATCCAAGACCGATAGCGAACAAGTACCGTGAGGGAAAGTTGAAAAGAACCTGTAATAGGGAGTTAAAAGACCCTGAAACCTAATAGTTACAGTATGATGCGGCCTTTAGGGGTTGCATCGTACGTTTCGAATAACGGACCAAGGAGTGTATCTAAGTGGCAAGGATAAATGTATTAAGCATGCATCCATAGCTAAAGCGATTTCCCGCAGGCAACGAGGGGAAAGGTATTAACCTGCCTTAAGTCACTTGGGTACTACCCGAAACCGGGCGATCTATTCTTGAGCAAGGTGAAGCGGAGGTAAAACTTCGTGGAGGCCTGAAGGGGTGCTGCGGACAAGCGTTCCTATGACTTGTGAATAGGGGTGAAATGCCAATCGAGCCCGGTAATAGCTGGTTCCTACCGAAATAGGCCGAAGTCTAGTCTCGACGGAGATTGTAACTGTTGTAGAGCTACGGATTTAAGATTTTGGGGGAGAAATTCCTCGGTCTTTTGTTCAACTCCGAAAATTGTTACATCGTAGAAGTCGGGAAACGCTGGTGGGCGGTAAGCGTCTATCAGAAGAGGGGAACAACCCAGACTACAGTTAAGGTCCCAAAATACTAATTAAGTGTTAAAGGGTGAAAGGTGTATAAGTTCATATACAGATGGGAGGTAAGCTTAGAAGCAGCTATCCTTTAAAGAAAGCGTAACAGCTCACCATTCTAGAGCTTGTGCCCTGAAAATGGACGGGGCTAAATTAGTTACCGATACTGTAGACATTCTAGCGAATTGTGGTAGGTAGGTGTTCTGCTTGAGTAGAAGCTTTTTCGCAAGAGAAGGTGGATCGAGTTGAAATAAGAATCTTGGTGGTAGTAGGATCTGTTTACGGTGAGAATCCGTAATACCGGAAGGGCAAGGGTTTCTTGGCAATGTAGATCAGCTAAGAGTTAGTCAATCCTAACCCGACTCGTAAATGAGTAAGGGGAAAGGGAAAACGGTTAAAATTCCGTTACTATTCAAATACCCGGCAACGATAGCGTTGTATCCGACGGTTCCGGCTAAATCAACACATCTTATCTGGTGTGTCAACTGAAATAAGTCGAGTGAGTATCATAACGATGAGATCTCGATTAAATTTAGGAATAGTGGACTGTATAGTCCATTTGGTTTAGGCCTGGACCCAGTGAAAAGGAGACAACGATGAATTTTGAATAATTGTACCCAGAACCGGCACAGGTGCCCCTAGGTGAGGAACCTAAGGTATGAGGGAGTAATCTTTCTAAGGGAATTCGGCAAATTAGTCCTGTATCCTTGGTATGAGGGATCCCTGCGGTTGTATCTGTATGGATGCGATTACAGGGCGCAGTGACAAGAGGGGTCCGACTGTTTAACAAAAACATAACTGATTGCCAGCCTGCAAAGGTGTGTATAATCAGTGACGTCTGCCCAGTGCCAGTACTTAAAAGTTTGTTTCAACGAGCCTAAGAGCTGGTAAACGGCGGGAATAACTATAATTCTCTTAAGGTAGCGTAATGCCTTGTCGTTTTATTGACGACGTGCATGAAAGGCGTAACGAGATCCCTACTGTCCCTAGAAAGAGTCCCCCGAACACACTATACTGGTGCAAAGGCCAGTGACATCCAGTGGGAAGTAAAGACCCCGTAGAACTTCACTACAGCTTGTTGTTGTAATGTGAGTTTTGTCGTGCAGTATAAGTGGGAGTTGTTTAAGCATGGACGCTAGTTTATGTGTAGACTCAAGTGAGATACCACTCTTCAAAATTTACATTACTCACTTCTGACATCAGAAGGACATCGGCAGGTGGGTAGTTTCGCTGGGGCGGCAGCCAGCTGAAAAAATATCAGCAGGGCCCTATGGTTGACTCAATCGGGTCAGAAATCCGATGTAGAGTGCAAAAGCAAAAGTCAGCCTGACTGTGTTTTGAATTGCAAGAAACGCAGCAACGAAAGTTTGGTTTAGCGAACCCTCGTGTCCTTATTAATGAGGGCCGAGGCAGACAGAAAAGCTATCTCGGGGATAACTGAGTGGTAGCGCCTAAGAGTTCAAATTGACGGCGCTGTTTGCTACGACGATGTCGGCTCAACTCAACCTGGGCGTGCAGAAGCGCCCAAGGGTGGGGGTGTTCACCCATTAAAGAGTTTCGTGAGCTGGGTTCAGAACGTTGTGAGACAGTTTGTTCAATATCTAGTGGATGTGTTTAGAATCTGAGAGGAAGGATCTCTTAGTACGAGAGGAACAGGGGTTCGTGGCCTCTGGTGTATCGGTTGTCTGATAAGGCAGGCCGAGCAGCTACGCCATAAGTGATAAGAGCTGAAAGCATCTAAGCTCGAAGCACACCTCAAAAAGAGATTCTACAAGCGCCCGCAAAAGACGGGTTTGATAGGAGTGGCGTGTAAGTATCAAGGCAACGAGATATTCAGCGCGCACTTACTAACAGCTTGAACACAATTTAAAGGTTATAAAATATCTTGCCTATGTTAATTTCCTTTTTGGAAATTTTTTTCTTTTTTTTTCTTTTAACATTAACTTTATAAAGCATATACTACAAATATAATTGTAGGTAAGTGCCTGACTATCCTGACAATGGGAGGAAAGTCCACACACTAAATAATCGGTCGCTTAATAATATTAAGTCGGAGAAATCCGAGGCAACCGCTCAGAAACGGCACGTCCTTATATCGTTAAAACCCATGATGTTGCGAAGTTTTCGGTGACGAAAATGAGTTAACCAGCTGAGAAGATATGAGGGAACGATGAAACGGCGAGTCCCGACTTAGTGCAAGTCTTAGAGACGCTTAGTCGAATGTCAGAGGATCTGTTCGTGTTTTTCAAACGAAGGTCTTAACAGAAAGTGGCTTACACTTGCCTACACTTTATTTTTAGAAACATTTAAATTCTAAAGAAATAAAAATCAATTATGAGATTTGACAAACATATAATATTTGCACTTCTATTGGCATTGACATTTTTATCAATAGGGACAGCATATTATAGTAATGCTGAAAGTTGGTCAAAAGTAGATTCATTTTATTTCTCGACTATGACATTAACAACGATCGGATATGGAGATTTAACTCCAACATTTGATGAATCAAAGATTTTCACGTCGATATATGCTTTATTGGGAATAGGAATAATACTATATTTGATTGGTTCCATAATTGCAAAATTCTTTTTTCAAAAAGAAGTTTATTTTGACAAATTATTAAAAAAATTTGAGAAATAATAACCTTTATAAATTAACTAAAATCTAATTTAACGATGGCAGACAACAAAATACAATTACCTTCCGGAATGGGAGGCTTGATAAGATATTCAGAAAACTCAACGTCCAACATTCAATTCAAACCAGGGACGATTGTTTTATTCATAATATTAGTAATAATAATAGAAATTATGTTACATACATGGGGCGGAAAATTAATATGATGCCCGGAATGAATCCTAGACAAATGAATAAAATGATGCAAAAAATGGGCATCAAACAAGATGAAATTGATGCATCTGAAGTAATAATAAAAACTCCTGGGAAAAATTTAGTTATAAAAAATCCATCTGTAACAAAAGTAGATATGATGGGACAAAAAACATTTCAGATTATAGGGGAGATCACAGAAGAATCACCAATCTCTGAAGAAGATATCAATACTGTTGCGGAACAAGCAAATGTTTCTAAAGAAGATGCCAAAAACGAATTAGAAAAAACAAATGGTGATTTAGCTGAAGCAATAGTGAATTTATCAGAATAACTTACTTTTATATATTTTAATCAACTACCAATTGTATGCAAAAATTTAGTAATCTTGTTTTAGAAGCAAATAAAAAATTAAAATTGGCAGATCATATTGCCTATGTCACTTATCCCTTATTAAAAGAAACAAAATTATTGTTGACTATTCTGGAGAATACAAATAAATCTTTGATTCTTGCCTTAAACGCATATTTACATTATGATCATCTATACAAGAGGATCTCGCACATTCCAGAATCCTTGGGAGATAAATTAGATATTTTTGAAAGATCTTCAGCAAAAAGATATAATTTGGAAGGATATAAACAACTAATTTTAGAAATAAATGAAATTTTAAAAAAACATAAGGATGCACCAGTTGCATTTGTGAAAAAAGATAAACTAGTAATCTGTTCAAAAAATTATAAGATAAAAACATTAGAGATTGAAGATGCCAAAATGTACTTATCAAAAGCAAAACCTTTTATATTAAGACTGCACAATATACTGAAACAAGAACATGCAAATAGACGACGCTAAAGAAGAAATTAAAAGAGCTGACCACCTCATCTATGTAAGTTTAAAATATACTAGAACCTGCGATATTATGCAAAATATATTTAAGAGATTGGTCGCCGCATATGATCATGCTATTTTGGCATCGTTAGAAAAAGCAAAAGAGCAGGGAAAAACGGAGTTCATCCCGAATTCAAAAATGTTAAAGGCGGAAAGCCTATACCGATTAAAAAGAAAATTCAAAGAACATTTAGACTTATATTTTTTTATGAAAAAAGTTGGCGCTTCTGATTTTGGAAGAAGGGAAGAATATAGAAAACACGTAACAATGCTTTGTTACATCACAGAAGAAAAAATAGTAGAAATTAATGTTCCACAAGTAATGGAATATTTTGAAAAAACAAAATTATTTATAAATGATGTTGAGGAATATTTAGGATGACTCATTATGTGGGGATTTTATCCGGGAAAGGCGGTGTAGCAAAAACTACCACTGCTGTAAATTTGAGTGCAGCAATGAATCATTTCGGAAGAGACGTTGTATTGATGGATGCGAATTTATCCACTCCAAATGTGGGATTACATCTTGGTGCAGCAGTTGTTCCAATAAATTTACATCATGTTCTAAAAGGAAAAAATCACATTTCTGAATCAATTTATCTGCATCCTTCTGGAATAAAAATAATTCCTGCAGGATTATCAATCAAAGATTTGAAGGATGTTGTTCCTGAAAATTTAAAAAAAGTTTTGCCTTCATTAGATGGCCTAACTGATATTGTAGTAATTGATGGTGCGGCAGGACTTGGAAGAGAAGCTTTAGCATTAATGAACGCAGTAGACGATATAATCATAGTAACTAATCCAGAACTTCCAGCAGTTGCAGATGCAATGAAAACAATTAGAATTGCAGAAGATTTGGGAAAAAATGTGAGGGGAGTGGTAGTAACAAAGACTGGTGGAGAAGGAGATATTTCAGATTTAAATTTACAAACACTCTTGGAAAAACCAATTTTATCGACGATTCCTTACGACACAGCAATAAGATCGAGTTTGATAAAGAAAGATCCAGTTATTTACACGCATCCCAAAAGTAAAAGTTCAATAGCATATAAAAAATTAGCTGCAGAATTAATTGGGATAGAATATGATGAAAAACCTGCAGGAAAATTCACAAGTTTCATGAATAGGTTAAGATCAAAGTAAAACCAATAACTTTAAAAGTAAATTATTCATTTAATTCTTTATATAGTGGCGATAGTAGTTAAGTGGTTATAATACACGGTTGTGGTCCGTGTGTCCGGAGTTCGATTCTCCGCTATCGCATTATTTAAAATGGCAAACTCAACTAAATGGGATTTAGAAAAACATTTCGATAAATCAAAATTTGAAGAACAGAGAAAACTTTGGAAAACAGAAGTAACAAAATTTGCAGAAAAATATAGAAAAGATAATTCTTATTTGAAAGATTCAAAAAAATTATTAATGGCCCTTGAAGAATTAGAGGAATTAGAAACAAATTACGGTTCAACCTCTGATGAAGTTTATTATTACTGGTTAAAGTCTCAAAAAGATCAAGACGATCCAAAAATAAAAGCAAAATTTAATCAAATAGAAAATTTTTCAATAGAGATCTCGAATCAATTAGAATTTTTCATGTTAGATTTAGCAAAAATATCTGAAGAGAAACAAAAAGAATTTTTATCAAATGAAGAATTAAAAAAATATAAGCATTTATTGAAAAAATTATTTGAGAATGCAAAATATTTACTTTCAGAAAAGGAAGAAATAATTTTAAATTTAAAGTCCCAAAGTTCATATTCCCTTTGGGTATCAATGGTAGAAAGATTATTGTCCAAAGAACAAAGAGAAGTAAAAGGGGAATCTGGAGAATCAAAAAACAGAACCTATGAAGAACTATTGTCTTTACTAAAATCAAAAGATAAAGATATTAGGGATGGTGCCGCAAAAGCATTTAATGATATTTTGGAGAATAACGTTAATGTGGCCGAAGAGGAACTAAATGCCGTATTAAATAATAAACAAGTCAATGATTCATTAAGGGGATTAGAACGTCCAGATGAGGCAAGACATGTGTCTGACGACATAGATACTAGTGTTGTAGACACATTAGTAAAAACAGTTGAAGAAAATTATGACATTTCTCAAAAATTTTACAAGTTGAAGGCAAAATTACTTGGTTTACAAAAATTAGAATATCATGAAAGGGCAGTAGAGTACGGGAATATAACCAAAGAATACTCTTATGAAGATTCAATAGATTTAGTTAGTAAAACATTCAAAAATTTAGATGAAGATTTCACAAAGATAATAACTGGGTTTGTAGAAAATGGGCAAGTAGATGTTTTTCCAAAAAAAGGAAAATCTGGCGGAGCATTTTGCGTACACATGTTAAAAAAACAACCAACATTCATATTATTAAATCATAAAAATAAAATAAGTGATGTTCGAACAATTGCTCATGAATTTGGGCACGGGATCAATAATGAGATGATGAAGAAAAAACAACCTTCGCTTTATTTCGATACTCCAACTTCTACGGCGGAAGTCGCAAGTACATTCATGGAAGATTTTGTAATGCAAGAATTACTTCGGGGTGCAGATGATGAAACAAGACTGGCACTACTGATGCAAAAGTTGAATGAAGAAATTTCAACAATCCATCGACAAATCGCATGTTATAAATTTGAACAAGAATTGCATGATGCATATAAAAATTCCGGACATTTATCCAAAGACGAAATTGGTAAATTATTCCAAAAAAATATGGCGGCATACATGGGTGACTTTGTAGAACAATCTGAAGGTTCGGAAAATTGGTGGGTATATTGGAGCCACATAAGGCGCTTTTTTTATGTATATTCTTATGCATCCGGATTACTGATCTCAAAAGCAATGCAATCGATGGTTAAAAAAGATCCAAAAAATATTGAAAAGGTAAAGGAATTTTTATCTGCAGGATCCTCGGAATCTCCAAAAGATATTTTTTTGAAATTTGGAATAGATATCTCAAAAAAAAGCTTCTGGGAACAAGGATTAGCCGAAATCAGAGATTTACTTTCAGAAACAGAAGATCTTGCAAAAAAATTGGGCAAAATTTAAATATAATCAACAATTAAGATAAATATGGATTCGAAAGCTAGGTGGAGATTATTCAAAAAAACAATAAAAATAGCTGTAGCAATTTTAATCACTATTTGGCAATACCATTTATGGCGAGAAAAAAAAGAATTAGAGCAAGATAACGTACACTATCAAAAAGAATTCTAATCAAAACCTATTTAAACAAAAGAATAGGAGGTTTACATCATGGAATTACAATTACCAAAGGGAATGAGGGACATTCACCCAGAAGATAAGATTCTTAGAGAAACAATTACAAAAGAATTAACAAAAATCTTCGAAGTATATGGTTTCAACCCTTTAGAAACCCCTATTGTAGAAAGATTTGATGTATTATCAAATAAATTCGGCGCAGGAGAAACTTCTGACGCTATGAGGGAAACATTCAAACTAGAGGATCAAGGAAGTAGAAAACTTGGTCTAAGATTCGATTTAACAGTACCATTGGCAAGATATATTGCGATGAACCCAAACATAAAATTACCTTTCAAACGTTATCAGATTGGAGAAGTATTCAGAGATGGACCAATAAAACTTGGGAGATATAGGGAATTTTGGCAATGTGATGTGGACAGTGTTGGTTCAAGGAATATGTTAGCAGATGCAGAATTAGTAAAATTAGCATTGGATGTATTCAAAAAATTAAAGTTAAATGCCCATATTGAAATTAACAACAGGAAACTTTTGGAATCTTTGATGTTAAATGCTGGAGTAAAAAAATCAAAGATGCAAGACGCAGTAATAATAATTGATAAGTTACAAAAGATTGGATTAGAGGGTGTTACGGCAGAACTTTCAAAAATATTCGATGAATCCACAATTGAAGGAATAGTAACAATTTTAAAAATTGAGGGCACACCACAACAAATTTTCGATCAATTAGAACCTATGATCAAGGGTGCTGATGGAAGGGAAGGAATAGAAGAATTAAAAAAAATATTTACATATTTCAATAAAAAACAAAAAGAAATGATTAAATTAAATCTCTCTTTAGCAAGAGGTTTTAGATATTACACTGGTACTATTTTTGAAGGATTTTTAAATGACTCTCAAGTTACCTCCTCTATTTGCGGTGGTGGAAGATATGATAATATGATTGCAGATTATGCAGGGTCAGGAGAGTATCCTTCCGTAGGAATATCATTTGGATTAGATGTTATTGCAGAAGCAATAAAAATTGAGAATCCAGATCAGATAAAAACAAAAGTAAAACTTTATGTTATCCCAATTAAAACTACAAAAGAAGTAATACAAAAAGCTACGAGTGAATCAATAAAAATAATAGATAAACTAAGGAAAGAAAATCTTCCTGTTGATATGGATATCACTTCTAGAGCAATTTCTAAAAATTTAGATTATGTTGACAAATTGAACATCCCATACGCTTTAATAATTGGTAAAAAAGAAATAAATCAACATAAATATACCTTGAGAAACATGAAAACCGGGAAAGAAAAATTAGTTTCTTATGAGGATTTATTAAGAAAATTAAAATAAAAAAAAATTAAAGTTTTTTATAAATTGTTGCTAATGCAGTCATATATGTGACTCCATATAGGAATCTTTGAATTCCACCACCAATATCAAAAAATAATATTTTAGGTATTAGGGCTAGTACAATCGCAATTAAGAATCCATAACCTACTGCCAATATCCATGTTCCAATAAATTTGCCAGTAAATGCTTTTTTCCAGACTATCTTTTTGAAACCATCTTCAAATTTAAATTTATTTGAATAATTAATCAAAGCTGAATTACTCACAAGAATCGATAAAGCAAACAAAGTAATCGCTAGCATAAATAGTACAAAAACAGGGCCAGTAATGTTTTCTGCTAAGAGTGAAATAAAACCAGGATGTATAGCAAAAACCATCATATACTCAAATGGATTGTCAACAATCGTAGCAAGAGATAACGATAATAAAATTAATGCAGGAAGCATATATGTGAATGATATTATGCTACCAAGTATTCCCGTAATAAATAAGTTACCAAAATTTTCCCATTTAGGCATTGCAAATTTTCCAGTCATCGCAGTTTTAGCACACCTAAACTGATATCCAATTGAAATAAAATTAACTATCGGAATTATACTAATAATAATTCCTATCAATAATTTGTTAAAATCCGTAAATGGTCGCCGCATGGCATCAATCAAATGTTTCATATTTTAAACCTCCTCAAAATATCTTTTTAATTGGATGAATCAAAGTAGATAAAAACAAAGAAATTAATCCTGCAACTTCTGAACTCTTTTCTTGTATTTTGTTCATAGTTCTATTTTCACCCCACCGATCCAACGTGATAATGAGTTATATATAAAAATTAAAATCAATACTAAGATAAAAAAAGATATTGCCCCAACAAATGATGCAATAAGAATTGAATTCCATCCAATATTTTCTCCACTCCCATTAGGAATTATTTTTGCAAAGAATATATCGATTAAAACACTTAAAAAACTAAATGCTGCTAGCATTTTCATACTAGATTTCATATCAATTCTTTTTATTTCTTTCATTATTATCATTTTCTAAATTTAACTGTATATAAATCTTTTCAAAATGTGCAGACTGTTTCATATTAATTTTATCATGATTTTCTAAATGAAGCAAGGGCATGAATGTATAGACCTTGTCTGTTTTTTCCCCGCCATCCAATAAATGATTGAAAGTAATATCATCTTCATTTTTCTGAAACCAATCAATTATTGAACCATGGATGCTCTTTATTTTTTCACCAAGGTTGATATTTCGTTCAGGGATTCTAATTGATTCTGGAATTCTGTCAAATCTTCTCTTCCTTATCTCCCTTCTTTCATCAACTTCCAATGCCTTTTCTAATGCCCCGACTAGATCATTAAGGGTAACCTTCCTTTTTCTTGTTTGGGGAGTTTTAATTGTCAATCTTACATTATGATCATTGGTTCCTAGGTGGTAATTACTTGAATATCCATCCTCTTCATCATCCTCTTCATTCGAAAACAATAAACTATCAAAGTCAGCAAAATTATTATTCAGTAGATTATTAGTTTTTATTTTCAATAAAATGGATGCTGCTAAAACAACTTTTCCAGAAACAAAAAAATTAACCTCTTTCAACTGTTTCACAATATCCACGTATTTTTTTGCTAACAAAGAAATATCTACATCCCATGGGTCAATCCCTTCCGATTTAACTAAATCCTTAATAAGATCTTGCCATGTAATCTCATCTCTTTTTAGCAGCATATCTAATATTTGATCCTGCATATCCTAAAAAAACATCTCGAATTAATAAAGATTTCTAAGAATCAAAATTATTATAAAGGAAAATATATTCTCTAAACTATGTATGAAAGTGCGCTATCCTTGGGCAGATTTGAAAAATACTTCAAAGAGAGAAGGTTAGGCGAGTTCTATTTTCCAAATGGCGAATGTTTAATTGGACCAGCAGAAGGAAAGATTTCAGAGCGACACGGTCCATTCCACATAGAAATGGATGATCTATATCGTACAATAACTGGGTGGGATGAAAATGGTAACAAAGAGTTGCCGTTGGAAGATATACTTGGGGTAATGATTTTTGGAGATGCAGTAAGATATCCAGGTTATAGGTCAAGGAAGAAATATTGGTTATTTGGCGAGAAAATAAATACTGAAAAACAAGAAAAGATTCAGCCATCCTATGCAGACATTTTAATAATTACAAAAAAAACAGAGGATTATTCGCCAAAAATTTTGGAACCTGAGATTTATTCAAGAGATGGTATCCAGATTACGGCAGGAGGAATAAGACCCCACATAATTGATTATACAAATTATTTTCACAGATTTTTTAAAAATTCCATATCAGAATGTGGAAATTTAGATGATGGGATAATGATTCTAGAATGTAATAATGAATTAATAAGGGATCAATCAATATCAAATGAATTTATACCGCACACAATTGCTTGGAAAGAGGATAAAAATACAAAATTATATGCCGGAATAGACTTTATTTTCAATTAATTCAATTTAGACACACTTATAAATGGTTTTTGATTCACCTTAATATGACAAGATTAAATAAGCAAGATATAAGAGATATCCGATTTCACAAAACTAAGGCTAAACTATTAGCAAAATTAGGTAATGAAGAAGAATTGAACAATTGTTACAATAATATATTGGAGATCAGTTACAAGGATGAAGATATAGAAAAACATGATAGGATAAGGGAATCTTTTTTCGAAATAAATAATCATCACCATTATACGGGTGAATCAGACATCTATTCACAATTTAGTAAAAAAATTGAATCCTTAGAAACCGATGCAGAGAAATTAATAGATTTCTACACAAAAATAATCAAAGATGCCCACAACACCCATCTGGAATTGCATAATCTAGATAGAAAATTTAAAAGAAGGGGAAGAGAAGGATATTATAAAACTCTTAGTGAGATTTGCGAAAATGAAATTGATGTTATAAGATCAATGTCGCCATCAATAAGATATGATAAGGCAAGCAAACTAGAAGAAATTGGAGAGCATGAGCAGGCATTAGATTGTTATAATAACATAATCCGATTATTCCATGGAGACAAAATTGCTGTTGAAAATAGGGCTAGACTTGAGGAAAAATTGGGAAGGGAAGATCTTGATAAATTTTTAGAGGGTTGCAAGCCAACTCAAATGACTAATCTTGGAACTCAGAGTATGTTACTGTTTGGAGGATCAATAGTCGGCGCAATTGCAGGCGGAGTTACAAGCTACCTTCTGTCGCAAGACATTGCATCAGTTGCCAATGATAATGGATTCTTATGGGATCAAGAAAATGTTAGCAAAGGATTAATTTACGGCGGAGCATTAATTGGCGGATTCCTTAGTTCAATAGGATTATCAAAAAAATATAAAGAATAATTATTATTTATAATCTATGCCTCGAACTTTAAGTTCGTTAATTAGAGAATCATATTTTATTTGATAATCTTTATCTTTTTTCATTCCAAAAAAGAACCTAGCATTATCATTATTTATTATTTTTTCTAGTAATGTTTTAACTTCTGAGTTCAGTATGTCATATACCCTATTTTCTTCAAAGAAAGCTTCTTTTGCTAAATAACAATCAGTTAAATAATTCTCTCTTCCAGAATTAACATTATATTCTATCCCATCCACATTCATTTCTCTAAATCTTTTTCTCATCTGGTCGATATCCATATTTAGGGTAGTTATGCATTCTTTAAAAAGATAATTATTTCCGTATTAGTATCTCTTCTAGGGCCCATTTTCTTTGGCCTTCTAAGTTATCAGCTGCCAAAGTTCCACAGATAGTATTTCCATCTTTATGTAAATCTGTTCGAATAGTATATGGGCCGGATTGAGTCATTTTATGAAAATAATTTTGATTATCGACTTCCCCTCCCTGGGCATACCATGGTTCTACGGAATATGTAGGATTTAAAGAAAATGTGATTCTTATATTGTTCTCTGATAGATCTTGTATTCTTAATTCAATTCCGCAATTAGTATCATCTCTATTTACAGAAGCAAAATGTGCATGTCCAGTATATGTTCCTGACCATTCAGGACCTATAATCTCACTCTCTTGAGTTGGACCCAGATAACCTTCACATCCGGATAAACTAGCTAACATTCCTAGTCCTACAATTGATTTTTTTATGAGATTCATATAAATAAAGGAATGGAACTAAATATATAAATTTAATTACATCCATTCAATTAATTTAATAAAACTATTTGGATTTTCTCTTTTGGGTTCAATTCCAATGACCATATTTTCTGTTGCCCAATAATAACTAGTCTCAATTTCATCTAAAGAAAACCAATTATCATTTTCACCTGCCCAACCATAATTTATATGAATTTGATTTATACCATTATAATTTTTCCACCCATCAACAACCATGGCATGTATTAAACTAGAATATAGTACTGGGCGATTATTATTTATTTCTTCTTGGATAATGGAAAACCATTCTTCTTCGTTAGGATGATCAAAACGTCTTAATCCTTGAGAGGAGGATTTATATTTAAAATTGTTAATTAAAGCATATCTGGCACTGGAGATTGATGCACCCGATCCACATCTACTATAATCTGTGTGTAGTGCTGCACTAACTTCGAATGCCAATTCAGATACTGCATCTTTAACATTTTGATTAGAGTTACCATCAACATGGTCTTCCATGTATTCATAATTATATTTATCTCTAAAATTAGCTATAATCCAACTTCCTGGAGTGCTACTTCCGCAATTTGTATCTCCTTCCCACCACCATTCTTCCACACCTTCTCCAAAAATTGGCCATTCGTGGTAATTAATAATCTGGGCAGTTGCTAATGATGTACAACCAACAAATGTCCTTCCACCATCACCCATTGGTGCAAGGGTATTAAAAGGATAATCTTGGTGCCAAGTTGTAGTTAGTAATGGTCCAAAATGTTCATTTTTTTCTAATTCTAATTTCCCATATAGTAATTGAGAATGCAATAAATAATTTATATTTGCTTTAGGAAATGCTGCTAATTTTTGTTCTTTAGTAAGTTCTAATGACAAATTTACTCTCTGATATAAATTTTCAATTACATACTCTTCAATTTTTTGAAAAGATCCTGTTTCACTCCATGACTTTATTGGAGATAATTCATTAATAGATGGAATTATGACATAGCCAGATGGATCAATATGGAATATATAACCCACTAATAGATTTTTATTATACAATTTTGTTGAAGATTTAATTGATGGATTTTCTTGTTCATTCCAATTTCCTTGTTGAGAGATTATTGTTTCTAGCCAAGATGTACATATAATTTCTGCATTATCAAAAGAAATATTATCTGCAATAACTGAATTTGAAGAATTGAGAATAAAAAAAAGAATTACAAATCCCGCCATTAGTAGTTTTTTCATATAAAGGGAAATTGATTAAGACTTAAAAAATGATTTATTTTCTTGTTGGTGTGATCAATATTGGAATTATTTCAAACTTTAGAAAGAAATTCAGGAATAAATAGCACTAAAGCAAGGTTTATATATATATTTTTAACCTCTAAATTATATGGGAAAAGAGATTAAAAAGGAAACTGATTTCTGGGGAAATAAGAAAGATGTCATCTATGAGGACGGAAACAAGATAGGTGAAACCAAAAAGGAAACTAGTTTCTGGGGAAATGAAAAAGAAGTAACTTATGATAATGATGGAAATAAAGTTTCTACTACTACTCATGAAGATTCTTTTTGGAATGGTCCTTCTTCAAAAACTTATGATAATGATGGAAATTTAATGTCTGAAACCAAACATGAACAAGGTTTTTTTGAAAATAGAAATGATATTTATGAAGATGGGGAAAAAACTGGTAGTTTAGAAACAAAACATGGCTTTTTAGGGGGCAGAAAAGAAGTATTAACAGAAGATTGGGACAACACCAATAGAAAAAGAAATGATATTGATTTAACAACAAGAACAATAAGAAAACAAGAAAAAGAAGAAAGTAGAGAATATTCATCTTCCGGAAGTTATTCAAGTACTTCAAAAAATAATTTAGAAAAAAGGTTGCGTGATCCTCAAAAAGGAATAATAACAAAAGCAGCTGGAACCTTGGGCGGAGGAGTTTTAGGGGCAGTAATTGGTACTGCTGCAGGATTAGCAACAGGATTTGCAGGTGCGTTGGCAGTAGGAATATCTTTATCGATTCCACATTCAATTTGTGAAATCTTAAGTGGAGAAGAAATTACATGGTTTAATACTACCTTAGAATATATTTTTTATGGGGGGGGTGTTTTAGGTGCTGGAATTGGTGCAATTTCTGGTGCAAATAAAGCATACAATTCTATAAAATATGAAAAAATAGATAAAAATAATCCTAAAAAAACACCAAAAAATAATTTAGAAACCTTGGTAAAAGATACAAAAGTCAAAGATCCCGCATTAGAAACTATGATAGGTGGGATTGGGGGTGTATTCGGTGCAGCAGCAGGTTTTGGTTCAATTTCTGTGCCGTTATTGGGTCAAACTATTTTAAATAAAATTGGAGTGATGGATTCATATCCGCTATCTGCAGGTTATATGGATGAGCATTGGTACATACCTGTAATTGCTGGAGCAGTAATTGGTACTACTTATGGAATTAAATTAGCAATAAAAGATAGGAAAAAATCCTAAAAAGCTTCTAACAATTCTTTAATCAATTCAGGTTGATTATATTGATAAATATCTTGAATATCTAAATTAATAATCTTTTTCTTAATATACTGTTCTGGAAATCTGTTTCCAATTTCTTCTCTTTGGATTTCTTCAAAGACATAAACGACATCAGCTTCTTTTAATAATTCTTCAGTTAACCTATTTTCATCATTATACAATGAAGTAAATTTTCCACCTAATAATTTTGCAGCAGTTGGACTTCTATTTTGTGATTGATTACAAATGAATAGTTTATTCATGTTTTCCAAAACTTTTACCCAATAATTCTTCTATTTTATCAAATCTTTTTTTACATAAAATAATATTAATTAAGACTTATAAAATAATTCATTTCTTCTCACCAATATAATAAAAATAATCGTAAGTCCCATCTGGAGTTTCTAATAAATATTGCAAGCAGTGAATCAGGCATTCATACTGCAGAATATGCTTCGAACTTAATGAAATAACTTTCTTGTTTTTTATAATTCTAATTAATGAAACTCGGATGATTTCAATTCTATTTTTAGCTGTTCAAGAAAATTCTCAATATCTTTTTCTGTCAAATCACAATATTTTGTTTCATCTTTCCAATGTTCCATCGGAAGACAAGAATTCTGAATTTTTTGAATAGTTTCATCATAATACTTTTCTTCAACTACATCATTCACTTCATTTGAAAAATCTGCAATCCCTTCTGCAATTTTCTGTTGTTTTTCTACATCTTTTTCAGTCAATAATTTCTCAAATAATTCAATATATTTGTTGACAATGATTTTCTTTTCCATATATTGGCTATATCTTTGCCCCTTTTATAATTTGCGAAATCGTCCCTCACTACGCCACTCTTGCGTTTCAGCAATTAAAAAAGGGAATGCAAGAAGAGATAAAACAGAATAGTTCAAATCTATAAATTCAAAGCAAAATAAAAATTTGTTCATGATAATTAATTAATATACGCCCTAATCTCTTCAATTATCTCCTCGGGAGTTTTATTTTTTACATAAATTATTTTATTACATAATTCTTTTAAAGATCCAGGAAATTTTTTGTAATTTTGATCCACTTTTTTCATCAATTCTAATTTATCCATTTCCCTAAAATGCGCCCTTTTTGATTCCCGTTCAAATAAAAATTCAATTGAGTTTTCTATATCTTCGGTTGGAAGTAATCCAATTATGAATTTCGATTTTTCTTTTGCAATTTTTTTAACTTGGTTACTTGCCTCTTCAAATTTTGTAGACGAAATTGATCCTCCTGAAAGATCAAAAACGAAATTATCCAACTCATACTCTTTCTTGATTAATGAATAAGCATCTTTTTTTATGAATTTATTTATGATGCCAGATTTAATTGCCTTATCTAATCCTCCAAATTCTTTCATGGCTTTTTCTCCAATTTCATCAGAGGAAGTATATTTTAATTTTAATTTTTTAGCTAGAATTTTTGATACAGTGGATTTTCCTACTGATCTTGGTCCGGTTATTGTGATTATCATTTCTTCTTACCAATATAATAAAAATGAGGAAACTTAAAAAGATTCTCATTAACAAATGAATCCATTAAATAACAAAAAGTGAAAGTTTTAAATATTTGATAAATAAAAAATTATTATGAAAGTAAGTATTATCTCTGAAGGGGAAGGTGCATGTGCCGCATACGCTTTAGGAGTACTTGATGCACTCTATTCCAATTTCGGATTAAAAAGAGTAGATTATGTTGCAGGTTCATCGGGCAGTTTACCAATATTGGCATATTATGTTTCTGGACAATTTTCATTAGCAAAAAGCAAATTCATAAAATATTTATCCAGCAGAAAAATATTAAGATTAGATCACATTTCAAAAAGAAAAAAAATAATCGATATTGATTACATAATAGATACAATATTTAAGAAAAAAATTCCCCTTAATATAAAAAATTTAAAAAATTCAAAAACAAAGTTTATTGTTCCAGTTACAGATATAGAAACTGGAAATTTAAAATATTTCAATAATAGATCAAAATATGATTTTTTCGAAATTTTAAGAGCAGGAATGGCAGCACCATTTTCATATAATAAATCTGTAACAATTGGAAAAAGATTGTACTTTGATGGCGCCTATGGGGATCCAATTCCAGTTTCTGTTAATGGCATAAAAGGTTCAAAAAAAATAATTATAATCACAAGGAATATGACTTTTTCAAATAAATTAGAACAATTCATATCAAAAATTTTCAAATCAAAATTTGAGAAAGGAAAATATAATGCATTATCTCATAAAAGGGCAGTTTATAAAAGGAAAATAAGAGAAATAAAGAAATTAAATAAAGATAAAAATACCATTGTCATAGAGATTCAAAAAAATTATTCATTATTTGATAATAGAAAATCTGCATTAGAGAAAATTAAGAAAATAGGATTCGAAGATACTATAAATAATAAAGAAGTAATAAATTTAATTAAAAGTATGAAGAAATCAAAGAAAAAAGAATTTTATTTTTCTGATTAATAAAACATTAAATTTAAATAACAATAAAATAAAATAATCTTATGAGGCCCATATTGAAAGATCGAAGGTTAATCTCTTTGGTTTTGATGATTGCATTATTTTCATTCCTATTTTATTCAAGTATCCCATTTCTAAATGCATTTTTCGGAGCATTAATATTATTTGTTTTGTTCAAACCATTGAATAAAAAATTAAAAACCAAGTTAAATTTCTCAAAACATTTGGCAGCATGGTCCATTTTATTGATTTCTTCATTAATTATAATTATTCCAATTTTTCTCCTAATTCAGGGACTAGTTTCCCAAATTTCAACATTGCCAGAAGTAATGGCCTCAATTGCAAAATTCGAAGATATTGTTAATACATTTTCTTCATTAAATTTAGAAATAAAAACAGACACAATAATAAATCAAATAATTCCATTAATAGAAAAATCCGTTTCATCCATATTTGAAAATGCAATAATCTTGCTGACAAATATTGTATTATTCTATTTTTTACTGTACTACATGTTAATAAATGGGGATAATTTCATAAGTAAAGTAAAAAAATTATTACCATTTAATAAAAAGAATAAACAGAGAATAATCGAGAAATTTGCAGACATGACCAAGGCAACAATAATTGGTTCATTGTTGATAGCAATTTTACAAGGTTTTTTATTATGGGCCGGATTCTATTTCTTGAATATCCCAGGGGCATTATTTTGGGGACTTGCGACCGCTTTAATATCTTTCATTCCAGTAGTTGGCTCTCCAGTAATTTGGGTTCCAGCAGCAATTATACTTTTATTTTCTGGAAGTCAGTGGCAGGCAATTTCATTGTTATTATGGGGAATAATAATCTCTAGCGTCGATAATGTAATTCGTCCAATAACGAATAAGAAATTTGGAAAGATTCACCCATTGATATCAATAATTGGAGTTTTCATAGGAATTTATCAATTTGGAATTATAGGAATTTTCATTGGACCATTATTAGTGGCTTATTTCGTATTAATTTGGGATATATACAAAGAAGAACATTTGGTTTGAAAATAACCCTGGGCTAATCCCTTTCGAAAAAGGCACGCGAAAGCGTCATTTAAGATCAGCCTGGGGAAAAAGAGGTGATATAAAAATAGTGGGCCCCGATCATTTATAAAGCTTTCGGTTGGTGCTACTCGCCAATAGTTACAATAAATGGGTGAGAGTCTGGAGATTTTATTCCAAAATATTCTTCTGGAGCATTACAAATTCTGATGTCTTTTCTAGCATCATTTTCTTTAATGGACATATAAACTGCACCATCATATTCAAAACAAGATAACATGTTGGGGGGAAAATTCTCAAAATTATGCCTAACCTTGCATCTAATCCAATTTTCAGGATGGTATAAAGCCATCTTTACTACATCCTCTAATTTTGGTGAATACATAAAAAAGAATTATTCTTTAGATTTGAATTCTACATAATGGCATTTGCCACAATAAAATCTATCTTTATGATCTCCAAGAAACATCCCTGGACCACATTTTGGACATGTTTTTTTAGAAGTAACTTTATCTCCTTCTATACTATATTTTTCATACCTTTTACTAGGGATTTTATTCTTCGTCTGTTTTTTTGCCATCTTCTTCCTCTACTTTCTCTTCAGCCACAGGTTCTTCTTTAACTTCTTCAACCTTAGCTTCTTCTTCAGCTTTCATCTTAGCTTCTTCTTCAGCTTTTTTCTTAGCCTCTTCTGCTGCTTTTTGTGCGTCTTCTATGGCCTTCGCTTCTTTCTCTTTCTCTTTCTTACCTTTTTTTGTTATAAGTGCCATATCTTCTTTAGAATCATATGCATATGCTTCAATATTTGAAACACCAGAACCATATCCGTCATAAATATGTTTAATCAAAATTAATTCTTTATCAATTTTCATTAATTTACTTAATTCTTTTATAACTTCTTCATTTGAAGGAGTTCTTTTATTGACATGTTCCATATTTGCAACTATGTCAATCCTTGGCAATAAACTTGATTTATCTTGTTTTATAATTTTCATTTTTATACCTTTACTGCATATTCGCCCTTAACTTTCAAATCTGCTTTTTTAGCAATAATTGATTTTTCAGGATCCATGATTATAATTCTACCTTTTAAATTGTCTGAGAATTGGTTGCCCTTGCATATTGGACAATTACTACCATCTACTATGACTTTACATTTTTTACATGCTTTTCTACTTGCCATCTTTTTTCTCCTGTAAATCCTTTAATTCCTCTTTAATCCAATTAAGATTTCCCAACCATCCTTGTCTCATTGTAATTCCAATTTTAGGATTGGCAGGATCTTTGAAACTTATTGCAACGATTCTTCCCCTACATTGATCGTCAATTTTTAATGATCGTTTACTCTCTTTACCAGTTAATACTCCCTCTTTACTAAATGAAACATAATCATCCATTGTTTGAGAAACATGAATCATACCATCAATTGGGCCCATATCTAAAAATGCGCCAAAATCAGTAATATCAGAAATTTTACCAACAACTACTTCTTGTAATTCTGGTTTAAATACAAATAATTTAAATGTAGTTTCATAAAAAGCCGCACCATCGCCAGGAATTATAGCTCCTTCGCCAATTTCGCTAACTTCTGAAACCCCTACTGAGAACCCCAATTCTTCGGAAACATATCCTTCATATTGCTCATTTAGACTTTTTACAACAGATTCTCTAACGTCCGTTCCAAATTTAGTTGGAGGTACCCGTACATGATCTTTTATTGTTAATTCGTAGAACATTTTCTATTTTCAGTGAATTTCAACTCTTTTTAAAGCTTTCCTTTATAATTATTTTTTATATGAATAATTGGCATAAAAATCATTTAACATATTTTTTTTGCCTGATAGTTAAGACTTTTATATCTCTTTTTTTCAATCTTCTTTTTAATTGTTGGTCCTGTGTGGCTACCATATCACCTTCGGAAACATTATCGAGAATTAATATGTCCACTATATTTAGTTTATCAGTTTCAATGACTTCCAAATTCTTCAATTTAACTAGGTGAATTGCCGCGCGAGAATTAGGATTATTCACACTTCTAAGTTCATCAATAGTTTTATCAATTATTCCTATTTCGACCCCAGGATACTCATCATTCAATTGAGAAATTACATCAACCTTATACTTAATACTATTTACTAAAAAATCTGTGTCTAATATTATCATAGAAATATTCAGAATTGATAGTTTTTAAGATTATTGTATCACTTTTTCAATCAATAATTCCAGTCTATTAATCTCTTTTTTGATTAATTGCTCTGGACCATCAAAATTGATGAATCTTGATTGTTGATCTGTTTGAACATCATAAAATTTACCCTGGGAGAAAACAATATCTATCCATTCATTTTTGATTTGTTTCACATATCTCACATCAGCTTTTTCATAATGATTATTTTCATGTGCGATATACCCATGATCATTTAAATAATCACCAGGATTTTGTATGAACTCGCCTGGAGAAATGATTTTATTTTTCCAGTATCTTTCATTATTATTCATATTATCTTGAATCTGCAGGCATTTATATATTTTATGAAAAAAACATAACCTTTTGTATGATTCATTTTCTTTTATAAATGAAAATCAAAAATGCGAATAATGGCAATACAAGGCTCTAAACCGCCAAATTTGAGCAGAAACATTTATAAAGGAATGACCATTATTTTTATTAGATTTATGTGAAATACTTAAGATGGAAAATACACAAAATAGTGATTATAATGCATCACAAATCAAAGTACTCGAAGGTTTGGAAGCAGTCAGAAAACGTCCAGGAATGTATATCGGAGATACATCCACAAGGGGTTTACATCATTTAGTTTATGAGGTAGTTGATAATTCTATAGATGAATCAATGGCAGGACATTGTAATACCATAAGTGTTGAAATCAATGAGGATAATTCAGTAACAGTAAAAGATAATGGGAGGGGAATCCCGGTAGAATTCCATAAATCTCAAAATAAATCTGCTTTAGAAGTAGTAATGACTGTCTTGCATGCAGGTGGAAAATTTGACAAAGATACATATAAGGTATCGGGTGGACTTCATGGTGTGGGAATTTCTGTTGTAAATGCATTATCTAAAAAATTAACAGTAATTGTAAAACGGAATGGCGAATTATATCAACAAGAATATGAAAAAGGAAAACCAATTTCAGATTTGAAAGTAATTGGTAAAACAACCGAAACCGGAACAGAAGTAACATTTCTACCAGATGACGAAATTTTTACTGAAACGAAATATCAATTCAATATTTTAGAAAATAGATTAAGGGAATTATCATATTTAAACAAAGGTGTAAAAATATTTTTAAAAGAAAAAGAAAAAGAAAAAGAGTTTATAAGTGAAGATGGAATAATTAGTTTTGTTAAACATATAAACAGAAATTCTGAAGAAATTCACGATGACATAATTTATTTCAATAAAGAAATGGATGATATTGAATTAGAGGTGGCCATACAATATAACAAAGGATACGTAGAAAAATTTTTCAGTTTCGTAAATAACATTAACACGATTGAGGGTGGAACGCATGTAGTGGGATTTAGGGCCGCCTTAACAAGAGTAGTGAATGATTATATTAAAAAGAAAAAACTTTCCGATACAAGATTAACAAGCGAAGATCTGAAAGAAGGGTTAACTGCGATATTATCCATAAAAGTTCCTGAGCCTCAGTTTGAAGGTCAAACAAAAACAAAATTAGGAAATTCTGAAGTAAAATCATTAGCAGACAGAATAACCAAGGCTCAATTAGCCGCATATTTTGAAGAGAATCCAAAAGCTGCAAAATCAATAATCAATAAATGCTTACTATCTGCGAAGGCAAGAGATGCTGCGCGAAAAGCAAGAGATCTAACGAGAAGAAAAACTGCATTGGAATCGGGAAGTCTACCTGGAAAACTAGCGGACTGTCAGGAAAAAGATCCTGCAAAGTCAGAAGTATTCATAGTAGAGGGTGATTCGGCAGGAGGTTCAGCAAAACAAGGACGTTCAAGGGAAACTCAAGCAATTCTTCCACTGAAAGGTAAGATTTTGAATGTTGAAAAAGCAAGTATAGATAAAATATTCGCAAATAATGAAATCACAACAATAATTTCTGCATTGGGGTGCGGGGTCGGAGAAGAATTTAATTTAGACAAAATAAGATATCACAAAGTAATAATTATGACGGATGCGGATGTAGATGGTGCGCACATTACCACATTAATTTTAACATTTTTTTACAGATACATGAAACCATTAATTGATGCGGGATATTTGTACATCGCAATGCCGCCACTATATGGGTTGAAGCAGGGTAAAAAAATAACATATTGCCATTCAGAAGAAGAGTTGAATAAATGCAAATCAATTACTGAAGGAAATTATTCAATTCAAAGATATAAAGGTCTTGGAGAGATGGATCCAGAACAATTAAGGAAAACAACAATGGATCCAGAAAAAAGAATGATGAAGCAAGTATATGTGGAGGATGCAATTTTAGCTGACGAAATGTTTACTACATTAATGGGCGATAAGGTTGAACCAAGAAGAGAGTTTATTCAAACTTATGCAAAGGAGGTTACAAACCTTGACATCTGAACTAAAAGCTATAATTTTTGATCTTGGAGGAGTAATTTTTGACCCACACTTTTCCAGTAATAAATTTTTCACAAATTACGGAAAGGAATGGAATAAAGCAAAATCCGGAGAGATTACCTGCGATGAATTTTATAGGACCGTTGCAGAAAAAGAAAATAAAACTTTAGAAGATGTAAGGGAAGAATCCTATGGCCATATGACCGTGGATGAATCCATAAAATCATTAATATTGAAATTAAAAGAAACATACAAGATTGGATTTTTATCAAATAATATTGAAGATTTATACAATCAGAATATAAAATTATGGAATATTGAAGAGATCGGAGAAACAGTTACTAGTTTCAAAGATAAAATAATAAAACCAGAACTGGAAGCAATGGAATTAATACTAAAAAAATTAAATGTAAATAAAGATGAAGTGGTTTTTATCGACGATAACAAAGATACAGTAGAAAGATATACAAAGGCAGGAATAAAATCAATTACATTCAAAGATTATACAAAATTAATAGTAAATTTAAAAAATTTTGGAGTTAAAATATGAGTGATAACCTAAAACCAAGATTAATCTCTCAGGAAATGAAAGAGTCCTACATAAATTATGCGATGTCAGTAATCGTGGGTAGGGCACTTCCAAATGTAAATGATGGATTGAAGCCAGTGCATAGAAGAATTTTATATGCAATGCATGATCTTGGAATGGTACATAATAAACCTTCAAAAAAATCCGCAAGAATTGTGGGAGAAGTAATTGGTAAATATCACCCTCATGGTGATTCAGCAGTTTATGATTCTTTAGTACGTATGGCGCAAGATTTCTCATTAAGATATCCATTAATCAAAGGCCAAGGAAACTTTGGTTCGATTGACGGAGACTCGCCAGCAGCAATGCGTTATACTGAAGCAAAATTAGACAAAGTTGCAGAGGAATTATTGAAAGATATAGAAAAAGATACAGTAGATTTTGTACCAAATTTTGATGATCAATTAAAAGAACCTTCAGTCCTTCCAGCAAAATTACCAAATTTATTAATAAATGGTTCGTCTGGAATTGCAGTTGGAATGGCAACAAATATGCCTCCGCACAATATTTCAGAAACAATAAGTGCAATAATTTCACAAGTAGATAATCCAGAAATTACCGATGAAGAATTAATGCAAAAGATTCCTGGGCCTGATTTTCCGACAGGTGGACAAATTCTTGGAAGAAATGGAATAATAAAAGCTTACAAAACTGGAAGGGGAATAGTAAAAGTAAGGGGAGTATGCGAAGTACAAGAAAATAAAATAATAATTTCTGAAATTCCTTATCAAGTAAATAAAACAACATTAATTGAGACCATAGCAAATTTAGTAAGAAACAAAAAAGTAATGGGTATCTCGGATATCAGGGATGAATCAGATAGGAAGGGAATGAGGGTTGTTATCTTATTGAAACGAGATGCAAATGGAGAATTGATTCTAAATCAACTTTATAGGCACACGCAATTGGCTGGAACTTTCGGAATAAACAATTTAGCATTGGTAAATGATCAACCAAGAACATTATCACTAAAAGAAATAATTTTCAATTTTATAAAACATCGAAGAACAATAATTACTAGGCGGACACAATTCGATCTAAATAAGGCAGAAACAAGAGCACACATATTGATTGGCCTAAAAAAAGCATTAGAAAACATAGATCAAGTTGTAAAGACAATCAAACAAAGTGAGAATGTAGCCTTAGCAAAAGAAGGATTAAAAACAAATTTCGAACTTTCAGAAGAACAATCGAAAGCAATTCTAGAGATGAAATTACAAAAATTAACCTCATTGGAAACAAACAAAATAACTGAGGAATATACTGGATTATTAAAATTAATTTCAGAGTTAAAAGAGATACTAGAAAACGAATCAAGAATTTCAGAGATAATCAAAACAGAATTAGAGGAGATGGATAATAAATACGGCGGAGAAAGAAGAACAGAAATAATTGATATCGATGAAGCGATCGACGACGAAGATCTAATTGAAAAAGAAGATTGTGTTGTCACCGTTACCCACAAGGGATATGTAAACAGATTACCCACAGATACTTACCGGCAACAAGCAAGAGGCGGAAAGGGAGTTAGGGCGACAGGAACAAGAGAAGAAGATTTCGTTGAAAATTTATTCACGACCAATACTCATGATTATTTGATGTTTTTTTCGAATACAGGAAAAGTATATTGGTCAAAGGCATATACCATCCCATCAGGATCAAGATATTCAAAAGGGATGCATCTTGTAAACTTATTAAATTTGCAAAAGGATGAAAGAATAAAATCAATCATCCCCATTGCAAAGTTCGAAGAGTCCTGGTACCTAAATATGGTTACAAAAAATGGACTAATAAAGAAAACTTCACTAAAAGAATATTCTAATCCTAGAAAAGGAGGAATAATTGCGATAAATCTCAAGGAAGGAGATTCATTAATTGAGGTAATTTTGACTCAAGATGGTGAAGAGTTAATTGTAGCTTCAAAGGGCGGAATGGCCGTCAAATTCAAAGGTGATCAAATACGTCCGGTTGGAAGGAATTCAATGGGAGTAAGGGCGATAAGGCTTGTTGACGATGAAGTAATAGGAGTCACAAGGGCAAATGATACCTTATTAACAATAACTGAAAATGGATATGGTAAACGGACAAAAGTTGACGATTACCGATTAATAAACCGTGGAGGGAAAGGAGTTATCAATATAAAAACTTCAGAACGAAATGGAAAAGTAGCTGGTGTAAGGTCCGTAACCGACAAAGATGATTTGATTTTTGTGACACAAAATGGAATTTTAATAAGGACCTCAGCAAAAGATATATCCACAATTGGTAGGAATACTCAGGGATTGAGAATAATGAAATTAAATGATGGCGATAAAGTAATTTCTGTTGCAAAAGTTATAGGCGAGGATTAATTAGATTAATATAAACATCACTAATATTAACTATCTGATCTGCATGTTTTACATCGGTAACTAATTTAGTAATATAATATCCTTCTTCACCATGAGTATAGATATCGACTGGAACATTTAATTCATCTCTTATTCGTGTTACAACATCTTCAAACATATCTGTTGCTAAACAAATTTCCTCATTTTCGGAATATGCGCCATAAATTTTTAATCCTTGTTTTTCGATTAAAGGAAAAATAATTTCTCCTTTTTTATCCAAGGCATCCTCTAAACTTTCTATTCTATCTTCACTAAGATTACAAATGCCCAATTCGTGTTTTTCTAATTCTAAAAAAGGTTCAAAACATTCATTCAAAAGAGAATAAAAAAACATTGGATATTTTTCTGGTCTTTTCAAAAAATTAGTATATGCATCAAATAATATCCGCGCATCTTTGACACCACCATCTTTAAAAATTAATGATGTGTGGTCACCATTATTGGAAATGTGCAAATCCAATTTATATTTTGAACAAAAATATTCAGAGGCGGATTTTAAAATATCTGTGAACAATTGAAATCCCCTATGTTCAGGATCAAATTCAACAGATTGTAATTTGATGCCTTCATGAAGAAGTCTTTCAGATAATCTGTCTCCACTTTTGGAACTACCATATCTGTATTCCAATTCGCCAAGCCTTTTAACAGAAACAAATTTTTCTCCAGAAATGCCAGCATCATACTCTAAAATTCCATTCAAATATCTTTCCAAATAATTTCCGACATCTCCATCCATAATGAATCACTATGAGATAGATAACTAAACAAACTTTATAAAATTAATCTAAATTTCCGTATCCTATCAATCTCCATCTTGCACCAATCATACGAGAGAGTGTAATTCGATCTCCCTTCGAAGCACAGACAGGTTTTTTAAGATCTAAGGATATTAAATCTTTTTTTAAATCAGTGATAAATCCAACTGTCGCTGTAGCATTAACATTAAGCATCAAAGTTTCACCTTTTTTCACGGGTTCAACAACCAAATCATCTTTAGCACCAACAACCCTCTTCAATAATTCTGGTTTAAATTCGAGTTTTTCCAAAACTTCAGGCATAGTGCCTGGCAATCCAATAATATTTCCAACTAAACTATCTGTTTTAACAAGGGCAGGATCAAGTTTTGTTTGTATTGCTGCTGATCCCCCGGGAGTAATTTCTTTAACACTATTTTCACCAGTAATCATCCCAGAAATTTCTGTGATAATTGGTTCCCAAATTGTTTTACCGTGTTTCTCCTTTTTCAAACCTGGGCGAATCTCAATTGTTTCACCAACTTTCAAAATTCCTGCACTCATTGCTCCACCAAGTACGCCCCCAGATATATTTTTTATCAAAGTTCCAGGTTTATTTACATCAAAAGATCTAGCGATGTAAAATAATGGATCTGCATTAGAATTTCGTTTAGGAGTTTTGAATTGCTCTTGAATAGTCTGAATCAAAACATCTATGTTAATATTATGTTGTGCAGAAATAGGGATTATGGGTGCATTTTCTGCAATTGTTCCTTTCAGGAAGTTTTTTATTTGTTCATGATTTTTTATCAAATCTTCTTTTGCAACAATATCTACTTTATTTTGTACAATAATAATATCCTTTACGCCCATAATCTCCAAGGCCATTAGGTGTTCTCTTGTTTGAGGCTGAGGACAATCTTCATTAGCACTAACTAATAAAAGCGCTGCGTCAATAATTGCAGCACCAGAAAGCATCGTGGCCATAAGTGTTTCATGTCCAGGAGCATCAATGAATGAAACTTTTCTCAAAGGAATAGCTTCAGAATTACAATTTAAACATTTGGGTACCGGCGAATATGCATCCACACCTTTACATTTAGGACATTTATAAAAAACACTATCTGCATATCCTAATCTGATCGTGATGCCCCTTTTCAATTCTTCAGAATGGACATCAGTCCATTTACCGGATAATGATTGAGTAAGAGTAGTTTTACCATGGTCGACGTGCCCCATTAATCCTATGCTGATTTCAGGGACCATTTCTTTTGTTGAATCTTTTTTAGTTTTTACCATGTAAATTTCCTTAAAAATAGTGCATTTATAACTGTTTCGTTACTTCTTAATCTTCTCAATTATTTTTTTATCTACTTCTGGAAAGAATTCTCCAGAAAAACCACAGTTATTACATTTATAAGAATTAAATATTTTGCCAGAACCATACGCTTCAGTTCCAATATCTGGACTGACATTGGTACTTTGACATTTTGGACATATCCTAATCATCTCGGCCATAAAATATAAAAAAATTAAAAATATATAAAGTTTACTCTTCTTTTTGAGATTTTTCTTCAGTAGCAGGAGTTTCTTCTTCTTTAACTAATCCAAGTGCTTTCTCAAGATCCTCTGAACCAAATTTAATAATTTTAACATTAAGTTGATTTATAGTTTCATCTATAACATTACCATGAATAGTTTTTCTTTGTTTTATTCCAGGGGCTTTCTTTTTAGCTCCAACACCAGAAATAATAAGTGGTCTTTTTCTACCATGGACTTGCAAATCTCCCCTCATTGGGAAACCTTGAGCATCAGACCCTCCAGTTATTTCTAATTCATAACCTTTCAATCCAATTGAGTTGCCATCGACTTTATCTCTGATCTTTTTACCCATGAATATTTGGGCATCGCCTTCTTTCTTGTAACTTTTTCCTGTTTTTGGATTATTTATAACAAACATTTTAATTATACCTTTATCCTTGAAACAATATTTCTTTTAAAAAGCTTTCTATATTATAACTTCAAGATTTTCATTTGGTGAAAATTATTTAAAATCTTCAATAGAATAAGATTCCGGATAAAATGTTAATAACTCCTCAATATAGGTCATTTCAAGATTTTTATTCTCAGATCGTTTAGCACTCCTTATGCCCCTTTCAAGGATCTGAGGGTAATCTCTTTCCAGAGAGATTTGAATTTTTAAATTCTTGCACAATTCTAAAAACATTTTGATCATTTCCAGATTCGAAATATTCTCTACTGGCCCTTTCAAACCACATACTCTTCAACGGATCAATTTTTTCAAATTCAACAAGTTTTTCAAAATTCTTGCCAGCACTAAGGTGGTCACCCAATCTCGCACAATTATATGCTTTCGATAAAAATAGCGTTCGATTTTCGTCATCTTCATTATCTTCTGAAATCAATCCATCAATTATTTTATTAGATTGAGTATAATGTCTCAACTTATTCAAAACCAAAAATTCAAAATGATCCTGATTCACATGAAATTCACATGCATCAATTTCACCCATGCTATCATAGAATGTTGGGTCGATTTGACTTATAGATAATTTGTTTGGAGATTCATTAATTGTGATTGACACCCATGCATGGGGCTGAGTGACATTACCAAACTCCCTAGACAGGTAAACATTTCCAGTTTTAGGATTGGAATTAATACTTTTAAAAAGATTAAATGTTTCAATAGTCAAATAGGCATATTTATCACAATCTCCCCCTCCCAGGTAAAAATATCCATCTATTGGAAGAAATTCTTCGCCATGTTCTTTTTTAAATTCAGGATCAGAATCTACATTAGAATAGGTTATCCTATCAGCAACAATCTTGTATGAGAGGCCTATCAATTCATTCGGATCAAGGCGAGATA
The DNA here is from genome assembly GCA_018663865.1 of Candidatus Woesearchaeota archaeon. Taxonomy (GTDB): domain Archaea; phylum Nanobdellota; class Nanobdellia; order SCGC-AAA011-G17; family PNOQ01; genus JABJPM01. The sequence goes on from JABJPM010000031.1 coordinate 32,159, forward strand.
TGGATTCCTTATTGAATCCCATTTCATCGGCCAAGGAAAATAGCTCATTAGAGAATCTTTCAGGATTCGAGAGATTTGAAAATCCTCCCGAGGAGTCACTAAGTATATCTTCTAAACCTGCCACAGGTTCAACATATTTATTAGGAATATTTATTAAATCCATTTCAGAAAAATTGAAATAATCAATTTCAAGAGTAGTAGTGAGCTCTGGAACTAGTGCAAAATAGTCAACTGGTTCGCCAACAACATAATTTAATACTGCTGTAGTAGAAAGATATGTTCCAGCAATTAGTAATCCAGCTTTAATTAAACTTTTCATAAAAAATTAATATATTGGGCATTTATAAATCTTTCTAATGTAACTACTATGAAGTAAAAATTAAATTCCCCAAGTGGGATTTTCCCTTCTTTTTAATTCGGCAATTTCTCGCAAAACATCTTTTTCTTTTGGACTTAGATATTTTTTTAAATTCTTCAATGCCACAAAATCTGTTTCAGGAATATCTGAAAATAAAATATCTCCCTCATAAACTTGGCGACCCACTGTAACGCCAGTCAATGCAACTGCAACCTGTTTGCCCTCTACAGCCTCATTAACGTTATCTTTACCATCTTTAATTGATTTAAGTATACAAAGCTTGGATCCATCTTTAGTAACCGGAGAATTGGCTTTTATGGTCCCGATCAATATTTCGACACCCACAATTGCCGGATCTTTTTGTCTAAAAACATGATCTTTCAGAATTTCAATTTTAAATGGTTTAACGAGATCTCCTAGTTCAGCAGATTCGAGTCTTTTTGCTTCATCTTCCAACCATTTTTCAGCATCTTCTATTATTTTATAAATTACTTTATTTGAGATTACATGGACATTTTCCTCGCCCATATATTCCTTAACATTAAATCCTAGAACTAATCGGTTTAATGCATTTTCTTCAGAAGATGCTTCCGACATATCGCCCTTGGTAATATTCCCAATTCCTGCTTTTTTAATTTTGATTCCCTTGCCATGAAGTAACCTAGTTAATGCTTCAAGTGAACCAAGGGTATCTGCTTTTATCACAATGCCCTCGTTATCTGTCTCAATCATCACTTCTTCCACTTCATGCATTATTTCTTCTTTTATTGAATCTGAGTTTTCATTCGCAACGGCGATTGGCATACCAGGAATAACATCCTCCAATCCAGGGCCAGATATTTTGACGGCCGCTGAAGCATGAACCTCCCCTATTGCACAACATTTATTATTTTCTAAAGTAAACAAACATTTAGCCTTAGTTTCAATTGGTGCACCAACGGATCCAATTAATAATTTATCATTTTGTTTTAATGAGCCTGAATAAATAACGGTATCAAGAGTTTTCCCCATTCCTTTTTCTTCAGTAACTTCAAGGATTGTTCCCCTTGCTTGACCGCTTACATCAATATTTAATGAATCTTCTAAGAATTTTTGAGCTAATCCGGTTATCGTCATTAATAATTCTGGGAATCCTTCTCCAGTCATTGCAGAGATAGGGATTATTGCAATTTCTTTAGTGTGATCTCGGACTCTATCAAATCTTTCAGAATTGATTCCCATCTCAGAAAGCTTACCAACAATTTCATAAAGTTTCATCTCCATAGCTTGTCTTATTTGATCGCTTTGTTCACTAAAACTCTGCAAAATGAGTTTATCTGGTTGAGACCTCCATCCACCCATAACATCAATTTTATTTGCTGCGACGACAAACGGAGTTTTATATTGTTTGAGGATTTCAATTGCTTCAATTGTTTGAGGTTTTAGTCCTTCGTTAACATCAATAACTAAAATCGCAATGTCTGCAATATTCCCCCCTCTTTTTCTTAAAGTAGTAAATGCTTCATGCCCAGGACTATCTATAAACAGGATTCCTGGGATTGATAATTTGATATTATTTAATAAATCTCCACAAATTTTTTTTATATTTTCTAATTCAATAGTATATGCAGAAATAGCCTGTGTAATTCCCCCAGCCTCTTTAGCGGCCAATGAACTGCCACGTATTCTATCCAAAATAGAAGTTTTTCCATGATCCACATGAGCCAATAGCACACAGATTGGTTGCCTAATCATTTTATTAATATATGTCAATTAAAATCTTTTAAAAAGCTTCTTCTTTAAAAAAAATAAAAAATAAAATTATTTAATAATGAAAAATTTATATTTTTCAGTTTCTGTTTCGAAATAATCCATCAATTTCACACCATAATTTAAGGCTTCCCTACGTGCAGCATGCACATCGCCCTGGCTCAATTTGAGATCAACGTATCTTGCAGATTCATCAAATTTGAATTGTTCAATTGAATCATTCATTTCTTTTATTTTATTACAAATTGACATTTTTATTCATCCTCGCTGAATGTGCCAATATACTCGTTAAGCACTTCAACAATTCTTGGACTAGTATATTCACAATTAAGGCATTCAGTCAATGCAGCCGTGCAAGTATCAACGACACCAACAGGATCATAAGAAGAAATTCTAGAAAGTACTCCTTCCAGAGATTCCATTGCATTATTTCTCAATTCGTGAACATTGTCCGTGGGCTTCGATAACCCATATTTTACTCCGCCCGAAACAGTATCGTGACATCTTTGACAGTTTATTATTGCTCTTTGATATGACATTTTGTCCTCCATTAATATCTTTTAGGTAACCCTGTTACAGGTTTCATAATGTAGTCTCTTGGCATTTCCAAAATAGTCCCTTCTTCAAGAGTTTGGTAAGGATTATCTATCCCATTAAGATCTAGAATTTTAGCCGTGTATGATTCTACAGTCTTCAAATCTTCAGGTCTTAAATATTCAAGGCCATAATCTTGCCCTTCGAAATTTGGAATCATTGAAGGTATATACTTAACCTCTCCACTTCGAAGTATAATTTTTGCAGATTCTGCTTTTTCATATTTAGGCTCTTCAAGATTTAATTCTCTAACTTCCCTAAGTGCAACATATGTAGCTGCTAAATCGAAAACACTTTCGCCAACATTTGTTGAAACTCTAAATGATTCACCATTATCTTCGAATCTACTTTCGATTGCAAGGCTTTCATCAACAAGATTGCTCAAGTTATCGTATCTAACATTTGAAGCAAAATCTCTTGCAGCTGCTAATTCTTCTTCAGCAGCAGCAAATTCTCCCATGCTATAGAATGCATTCGCTTCATTGAAATGCCTATCTCCTATTTCTTCATATTTGGCATCAATTGCGCCCATCGCATCCGAATAATCTAATCCAGTTTTTGAATTAGCTTCACCAATAAGGCTTAATGCCTCATTAAGATTTTCATTTTCAATCAAACTTTCAAGTTTAGTTTCATAATCTTTTACGATTGCAAAATTCAAATCATTTCTGAAATTTTGGTATGTAGTGCCAAATTTTTCTTCAGCAGATTCAATAGTTTTCAATGCTTCATCAAAATCTTTTTCTTCAATAAATAAAGAAACATCTTCAGTATAATTAGTCAAAATTGCACCACTAACTTTATCGGCAAGATCTTGATAATCTCTTCCAGTAATTTCTTGTGCAGATCTAACTACTTCTTCCGCATTTTCAAAAGATTTAGTTTCAATTGAATAATCAACTTCATTTCTATAAATAACATCTAAACTGTCCAATGCTTCAGTTTTGAATAATTCGAATTGATTAGCATTAAAATTTTCTTTATTTTCATCAATTAACTTTTCCAATACCGATTCATATTTGCTATCTTCCATCAAATTTTGAATGTCTGAAGTGAAAATACCAATTTTTGCTTCATTGATTTGATCAGGAATTGTATTTCCAAAATCATTATCAAACTCATTCAATTTTTTGAAAGCACCAGGATAATTTTTCTGGGAAACTAATCCATCAATTTCAGAAGTGTATCCATCAACAATAGTTTGCACTTTAGAAATTTCTTTATCATTTGCAGGTATTTTAACAAATTGACCAATTTCCAGATTTTTTATTGATTTTCCTTCATCTCTTAATTCAGCAGCAATGCCTCTCCAAAGGACAACCATTTCTTGCCCATCTTTAGTAGTTGCATCGTGACTTGGAGTTCTACCATGTCTATACTCGAACACTTTTGAAGCTACATCCCATACATCATCTCCAAATTTAGCAGTATAACCAATTGTATCATCCGCAAGGTTTGCATTCCCAAACTGAGAATTAAATGATTCTTTTTCAGCATTAACTTCATTTGCTTCCAATTTAGAATTTAATTTTCTTTCTAAGCTTCCACACTGTTTTCCACTTCTAACAGCTTCAGCTTCAGAAATAGTATCTGCCGCAATAGCCAAATCACCATCATTAAGATATTTTTCAGCGTCAGCTTTAAGTAATTCCTCATTCTCGATCAACATTTTTTTAGCATTAAGGTCATTTTGCATAATCTGCTCTTGTTGAATTTCAATATTTTTCTGTTCAAAATGATCTTTAGTTTCGATTCCGCCATATCCAAGGGATGCAGCCAATCCAAGTGCCAAGATTCCTCTCTTAATTGGTTTTCCATGTTTAGAAATAAGATTTATTCCCTTATTGATAACCGTTTCATGTTCATTTTTTGTATATTTCATTTATTTTCCTCCAGTATAATCATTATAAGTTACTACTTCTAAATTATAACCAACTTATAAATGTTTCTATTGAAAAAAAGCATATTTATGGCAAATTCTTCAAAGAATACCACCCATACTATCAAAATTCATAAAATATGCAATTATCTAGTGGTAACAAATAGAAAGCTTTAAAAAGAATAAATATCAAATAAATACTAAAATGGACGATTATAATTCAAGATTAGAAGAAATAACTTCATTATTGGACAAAAGGGTAGACGATGCGAATACTGATCCAACATACAATCACCCAATACTGAGTGAAGATGAAAATTATTTGCCAGTAAGGAAAAATAAATCTTGGCCATCTGAATTCGGAAGTGATAGTTATAGTTGGAGAATGATAATTGAACCTGGAACAATAAAATCCTCAGCAATGATAAATTTAAATTATTCTCCGAACCCCCTGAAATCAATGGATGAAAATACCGAAAGCATGAATGAATATTGGGGATTTGATAATCCTGATTTGAATCTTAATAAAGGAGTATTCATGACAAAAATGGTCAAAGAGGGAGAATACCAAACAATAGTTACCAACAGTTTACAGGAGATATTAGAAAATATTGATTATTGTTTTGATAAATTAGCAAAATCAAGAACACAAGATTTTGAAGAATTTTAAACGAATTTAAAGTTAAAATAAACTTTATAAACAAATATTATTGACAAAAACTATGGATGAAAATACATTTATGCTGGTCTCAATGAAGGATTCGAAATCTGTAGCTGATGCGCTATCTAACAAAACAGCTCAAAAAATACTGAAGTATTTAACAGAAAATAAAGAATCAACAGAATCAGAATTGGCAGAAAAATTAGAAATCCCATTGCCAACAGTACATTATAATATAAAACAATTAAGAAATGCCAAATTAATAAAATCAAAAGAATTCTTTTGGAGTAAAAAGGGGAAAAAGATGAAGATATTCACCATAGCAAAAAAATTTATAATAATTTCTCCGGATTCTTCGGAAAGGACTCTATCGAAACTGAAAAATATTCTCCCAGTAACATTATTGAGTTTCATTGGAGCAGGGGCAATACATTTTTATCAGACTTCAAAACAGGGAGCAATGGATATTATTGCAAGCGATATTCCTGCAATGAAGATAGTTCCAATGGCAGGCAAATCTGCAGCATCTGAATGCGTAGCCCCAATTACTCAAGAACCAAATTTAGCATTATGGTTTTTAGCGGGAGCTTTAATTGCAATAGGTGCTGGATCATTATTCGCCATAGCGAATAACTTTAAACAAAAATAAAAAAAAGAAAATAATTATTTATTTACATAACATGATCTTCATGTGAAGTTTTATAATTAAATAATTCTTCAACAGAGAACCATAATGCTACCTCTTCTTTTGCTTCTTCCGAAGTTCCAGATGCATGGATTAAATTTTCAGTAGCTTTCCCCTTTTCATCAGAATAATCATTTGCCGTATGTGCGAAATCTCCCCTTATACTTCCAACTTCTGCATTTTTAGGTTCTGTACTTCCGACAATTTTCCTAACTACTTCTACTGCATGTACACCCTCTACTGCCATAGCAACCACTGGGCCAGAAGTAATGAATGTTTCTAATCCAGAATAAAATCCTTTCTCCACATGGGCAGCATAATGTTTTTTAGAAAAATCAGGGTCAACTTGAACCATTTTAATTCCAACAATTTTTAATCCACGTCTTTCGAATCGCGAAATAACTTCTCCAACCAATCCCCTCTTAACGCCATCAGGCTTAACCAATATTAATGTTTTTTCTATCATTTTAAAATTTAGTTCAATAAGGAATATATAAAATTATTTGTTTTAATAAAAAATAAAAAAAGAAATTATTCTTCTTTTTGTTTAGTCCACTTGAATTTAATTGGATTTCTTTTCAATTTAAGCATATTTTTTTCACACTTCATAGTGCAAAAATTCAAAACTCTTCCAGTTTTTTGGACATACATTTTCCCTGTACCAGGTTCAATATCTTTTGTACAAAATGAACATTTAGCCATTTTATCCTCGTCCGCCCTTAGAAGATATCTTTCTAGCTTCTATTTCAGTTTCTCTAAGCATAAGCAAATCACCAATTTTTACGGGACCCTTCACATTCCTTCTAAGAATTTTATTTTGATCTCTGCCTTCAAGGACCTTACACCTAACTTGTGTAGCTTCTCCCCTCATTCCAGTTTTACCAACTATCTCTTCAACAGATGCTGGAACAGCAATAGTAAATAATGAAGCGGATTTCCCCTTCTTATTAACCTTAGAATTTTTTTTGATTGGTGCCATCTTTTTATGATAATTCCTTAATTATGTTTTTCGATTCTCCTTCCTTTACTACTGCAACAGAAGCTGTACCCACTCTCAAACCTGCCGCCGCACCCAAATCTTCTTTTACGGGAACTGCGATATAAGGTATATTTTTTTCCTTACATAATGGTTCTAAATGCATTACAATTTCTTTAGGAGAAACATCTTCAGCGATAACAACCAACTTTGCCGTGCCTTTCTCTATAACTTTAGTTACTTCGTTAGCACCCTTCTTAATCTTACCAGTTTTTTTTGCTAATTCAATAGCTTCATAAGCTTTTGATATTTTTTCTTTTGATACTTCAGCCATTTCTAAACCCTCCTATAATTAGGTTACCATTTGTGAAAAACAACAGTTTATAAAACTTTCCCTAGAAATTGGATTATTCAATTATTTAAAAACAAAACGTTTAAAAACTGAAAATTGAAACTAATTTTAATGGCAAAAGATATCCACTGGGCTGACAAAGCCGCAGAAAACTTAATACATAGAAATCCAAAAAAGAAATTATTCACTTTGGCAGCAGGAATTTCACCGAGCGGCACAATTCATATTGGCAATTTCAGAGATTTGATTACAGCAGAATCAGTATCAAGGGCATTAAAAGATAAAGGGAAAAAAGTAAGATTCATATTCTCGTGGGACGATTATGACAGATTAAGGAAAATTCCAAAAAATGTTTCAGATGATTTCGAAAAACATATGGGCATGCCATATTCAAAAATCCCGAACCCATTTGGCAAAACTGGGACTTATGCATCACATTTCGAAAAAGAATTAGAAAAGGATATACCGTCATTGGGCGTAAATCCAGAATTTATATACCAAACGAAAATGTATTCTGCTGGAAAATATAAAGATGGAATTATTGAGGCAATGGGGAAAAGAAAAGAAATCGCATCAATTCTCGCAGAATTTAGAACCCAAGGATTTACAGAGGAAGAGATCGAAAATTATTATCCATTGGAGATTTATTGCGAAAATTGCGGAAAAGATTTTACTAAAATAAAATCATATGATGAGGATACTACAGAAATAGAATACTCTTGTAAGTGTGGTCATGAAAATAAAGTAAATTTAAAAGAAAAAAATATCGGAAAACTCCAATGGAAAGTAGATTGGGCAATGAGGTGGAGATATGAAGATGTCTGTTATGAGCCAGGCGGGAAGGACCATTCTGCCCCTCAAGGAAGTTATCAAGTAGCTAGAAGAATATCAAAAGATGTATTTGATTTTGAACCGCCAATGTATCAACCTTATGATTTTATTGGATTGAGGGGACTATCATCTAAAATATCTGGTTCAACTGGAACAAATATTAGTCCAGGTAATTTATTGAAAATTTATGAGCCCGAACTATTGAGATGGTTATTTTTGAGAACCCTGCCAACAAAAAGTTTCGATTTCTGTTTTGATTCAGAAATAATAAGGCAATATGATGAACTGGACCGGGCATCAAAAGATTACAAGAATGATAAAATAAAAGATAGTAAGAAAAGGGCACTAGATTTATCAAAGATTGATAAGGATTTCATAAATACAGACAACATCCCATTCAGATTAATAGCCAATATTGGACAGATTACACAGGGAAATCTGAATGAAGTGAAAAGAATATTAAAAGAAACTGAAGATAATTCAAATGAAGAATCAATAAAAAGAAGATTAATATTATCTCAAAATTGGATAGATGAATTTTCACCAGAAAATAAGATAGAATTAGTTGAATCTGGAAATAAGGAATTTTATAATGCTTTATCAAAACATGAGCAACAAGAATTAGTAAATTTCTTTTCAAATATAAAAGACAATTGGGATCTAGAAAAATTAACAAAATTGGCTTATGAAGTTCCAAAGCAAGAGGGATTAGATGAACAACAATTGAAGAAAAGGCAAAGAGAATTTTTCAAAAATATTTACATGTATTTGATTGGCAAAGAGACTGGCCCAAGGTTGGCAACATTCATTATATCAATCGGAAAAACTAAAATAGAAAATATTTCAAAAAATATTATTTAGAAACAATCTGAAATCTCAAACCCTTCTTAACTTTTATAAGTTTAAAATCATTTATATCATTATTTGTCGCATATGCATTTGCACTCTCTTCACTTGGAAAAGTTTTAGCGCCTTTCTTTTTAACTGGTTTACTCATAGTACCACGCTTGTGCGTACTAATGCCCAATCTTCTTTTCATTCTAGTATGTACCTTAGCCATATTAAGATTTCATAAAATTAGTTTATTTATAAAGTTAACTGAAATCAAAAGAATGAATACCTTTTTATATCCAAAATTTAACCCAAACTAATAATTTTCAAGGAGGAAATATAAAAATGGTAAATGCATATTGCGTAAAATGTAAAAAAAAGGGGCAAGAGATGAAAGACCCGGCAATTAATAAGACTGCTAAAGGTGGATTCATGGCGAAAGGGGCATGCCCAGATTGTGGAACAACAATGTGTGCTATGATGTCAAAAGACAACGCAGAAAAAGCAATTGAAGAGGGAGCCAAAAAGGCTTTCTAATTTTTTTCTTTTAACAAACTATATATATCAATAATTCTAAAATAATTACAAAGGGAGGTACACAAATGACTTATACACCAATAGAGATTATAGCAATGATTTTTCTTGTATCCGGAGTAATAAAGATGATTTATTTAATTGTCAATCCAAATGCATGGATGAATTTTGCAAATAAAATATATTCAAAACCTAAACCATTAAAATATATATCTCTTATTTTGGCGGCAATAATTTTCTATTATTTGATCCAAGTATTCACCATGGTTGAAATTTTTGCAGTGATGGCTTTCATGGCATTAATAATTGTATTTGGAATGGCAGATCATGTAGGAAAAATACTGAAAAGTTTCAAAATAAAAAACATGTGGAAAGAGTACTGGATTTACACATTGATATGGATTGCATTAATGGCATGGGTAATCAAAGAACTTTTCTTTTAATTTTCTTTTTTTTATTTATGTCCAAATACAAAAATCAATTTATTCTCAAATTTTTGATCTAATCTAACAAACCCAAATCTTTCAAATTGGACGACCGATCCAACTTTAAGTTTCTTTAATGCACTTTCTCCAAGTCCTTTTTTGACACTTCCATCACTCATCAAAACTTCGACTTTGATATTTTCAGGACTAACTGGCAACCAATGTATTAATTTTGCTTTCAAGGATTTATCCATTTCTGCAGAGTGATATTTACCATTAATGAAATTAAATAAGTGCATAAACCGGTACAATACTCCTTTCTCAATTTTATCAGAAACATAAAAATATTGATGTGTATCAAACTTACGTACACCCATGTTTAATTCAGGATGGGACGGGGCCTCAATTTCAAGATCAGGACTATCTGCAATCATCATTTTTTGAGGGTTTTCTACAAAGAAATACCGTTTAGTTTTTCCATCAATAAACTCCCTATTAAATGATGCCAATGTTTCAAATGAAACATTTATATCAGTTTTTTTAATTCCGACATCATACATAAATTTACGAATTGCTTCAGGACAAAAACCCCTTCTTCGCAAAGCACGGATTGTACCCAATGATGGATCATCCCATCCACTGACCTTCCCCTCATTAATCAATTTAACCGTCTCAGAAGTACTCTTTATTCCAGAAACCAATAATTTACCATGATACATTGTTTCAGGATATTTCCAGCCGAAATAACTGTATAAATATTTTTGACGATCATCCGAAACTTGTAAATCAATCCCCCTAACAATATGAGTAACTTTAAAATCATGATCATCAATTGCAGACGCAAAATTTAATAGTGGCCACACAACAGATTTAGAATCAAGTGGGTGTTTATTTTCGGAAACAATTCTAAATGCTGCCCAATCCCTAAGTGCAGGATTTGGTGCATTTATATCCGTTTTAATCCGGAGTACCGCCTCACCAGCTTTGTAGGTTCCATCAAACATCCATTTCCATCGATCCGTTTGATATTTATCTACACAAGGACACTTAATGCTTTTATGCAATAACTCTCTTTTTTTCTCAGAATTGCAAGTACAAACATATGCACCGCCAATATTGATTAACTCTTGGGCATATTTATAATATTTTTTTAAACGTTTGGATTGTATGATAATTTTACTTGGTTTTATTCCAAGCCATTTCAAATCATCCTTAAACCAACTGTAAGCCTCTTTTATTGGAGGTTTAACTTGCGGATCAGTATCATCAAACCTCAATAGATATTTACCAGTATAATGGCCTTTAATGAACCAATTCCATAATGCCGGCCTGCAATGGCCAAATGAAATTGCACCATTTGGATTTGGTGCAAATCTAACAACAACATTTTTTGAATTTTTCAATTCGGGCATTTTATCCTTTTCAATCTTTTCAGGTTTTTCTATTGCCCCATATTCTCGTAATAATTTTTTTTGTTCTTCAAGATCCATAGCATTTACCTTGTCAACAATTTTTTTTATTTCAGGAGTTAATTCTTTAGCTTTACTTCTAAGTTCTGGATGTAGGCCCATCAAAGCTCCAATAACGCTCCCAAGATTTGCTTTACCATTATAATTAACGGCATTGTCAATTACAAATCTTTCAATTTCATATATGTTCATAAGAAATCTAATCAAGTAATAATTTATAAACTTTATCCAAATACAAAACATTTAAAAGAAGATTACAATCAAAAATAATATGGTAAAATTTAAATTTATTTATGATATGGAAAATTGTATAGGGTGCAGTTCTTGTGCAGCATTAGATTCAAAAAATTGGAAAATGCAGCCAAATGGAAAATCAAGTTTGAAAGATTCTAAGGAAATAGATGCAGAATTATTTGAAAAAGAGTTTCCAGAAGAAAATTTAGATAAAAATTTAGAAACTGCAAGATCTTGCCCAGTAAATGTTATCCACATTCATAAAGATAAAAATAAAATAATATGATGAAACCGGAAATTCTATCTCCAGTTGGAGATTGGGAAACATTACACGCGGCAATAAAGGCTGGGGCTGACGCAGTATATTTTGGAATAGAGCAAATAAATATGCGGAGCGCATCTGCAAGGAATTTTAAACAAAAAGAACTTTCAAAAATAATGGAAACACTTCATAAGTCAAACATGAAGGGATATCTAACACTGAACACACTAATTTATGAACATGAACTTGATCGAGTAAAATCAATTTTAGATGAAGTAAAAAAATCAAAAGTCGATGCAGTAATTGCAACCGACGCAGCAATACTTCAATTATGTAATGAAAAAGAAATAGAGGTGCATGTTTCCACTCAGCTATCAATTTCAAACTATGAATCATTGAAATTTTATGCTAAATTCTCACCAAGAATCGTTTTAGCAAGAGAATGTACGTTAGAACAAATAAAAGAAATAAAAAAGAAAATAAAAAAAGAAAATTTGAGTTATGATGGAAGACAGATAGAGTTAGAAACTTTTGTTCACGGATCATTATGTGTAGCATATTCTGGAAGGTGTTTTATGAGTCAGTTCCACAATAGAATTTCTGCAAATCGTGGTCAATGTTTGCAAGAATGTAGAAGAAAATATAAAATAATAGATGAAGAAGATCCAAGAAGAGAATTTATTTTAGAAGGTGAACAAGTTATGTCGCCAAAAGATCTTTGTACTTTACCAATATTAGATAAACTGGTTGAAGCAGGAATAAATGTTTTCAAAATAGAAGGCAGAGCAAAAGGGCCAGAGTATGTCTATACCGTAACAAAAGCATATAGAGATGCAATTGATTTAATTGCAGAAAATAAATTTACAGAAAAAAATATTTTAAAATTATTAAATGAATTAGAAAAAGTATACAACAGGGGATTTTCAACAAATTTCTTTTTAGGTACGCCAACAAATGATTCATGGACAAAATTTTATGGTTCAATAGCAACAGAAACAAAAATAAAAATTGGAACAGTAAATAGATATTACCCAAAACTTAATGTTGCAGAAATAATTATAGAACAAAATGAATTGGAAGAGAACGAAACAATTGCGTTTACAGGAAAATTAACCGGATTTTATAAAACAGATATAAAGGAAATTTGGGTAAATGAGAAACCTGCAAAAAAAGCTAAAAAAGGTGACGATGTTACAGTAAAAGTTGAAGAAAGAGTAAGAAAAGGAGATCAAGTATTCAAAATAAAAGAACAAAAAAAAGAATTCTCAAAATTTGAAATCCACAAACCTTTCAAACAATCAAAGAAGAAAGGAATGATTTAAAAATAATAGTTATATGAGGGATCAAAATTAAATATGAATATAATTAAAAAGGAGGTGAAAATGAGAAATAAGAAAATAATATTAAGTATGATTTTGATTACGTTAGTAGTTATTTCCGGGTGCGCAGTACAAAAATCACCAAAACAAGAATCCTTAAATCCAAATATAAATAAAATGACAAAAGTCGATTTTATTGATTCTGTAACTGACAAAAGTTATCCTGCATATGATATTAGTACATCGATTCAAAGATATATAGAAATTCCTTTATATTTTATGACTGAAGAGGATTGTGCAGATATTGGAGGTAGCGTATCTTCTTGTTCGGCGCATGCAGGTTTCGATTGTTGTTATTATTTGGATGATGATGGTGAATGGGAATCTGGCCCATTATGGATATCTGAAGAAGACTGTGTGAATTCAGGTTATAGTGTAGGGACATGTTCAGGATATGGATCGGGAGGCATGTACAGTTATAAATGTTGTATCAGGGAGATTCGCGGCGAGAGGTTTACACAAGAGATAAACTAATTTTTTTTTTTCACAAACCTTTCAAACAATCAAAGAAGAAAGGAATGATTTAAAAACAATATTTATAAACTCATCATATCAACGAATATTATGTTAACAATAATGAGGAACAAAGAAATAAAAAAGATTTTATCCGAAATTAAAGATCAATTTGATTGTGGAATAAAGGGGGAGCATTTATTTCTAATTTCCAAAAATGATAAAGTGTATATCACAAATCCAGAACTTCAAGAAATAAACACTGAAAATTTGAAAATAAATAATACTGGATCATATTTTGGGAAAATAGAAAGGGCCGGATTCAGATTATCAATTGAAGGATCAGAAATTTTAGACAACCCAAAGAAAAATATTTTGGAGTTAACAGATGAAGAATTTCAGGCATACATGGCTGGGGAAAATTTAATGCTAGATGAAAAACAAGAAAATGCTTACAAAATAATAAAATATAAAAAACATTTTATTGGGTGTGGAAGAGTATCAAATAATGTTCTATTGAATTACATTCCAAAAGCTAGAAGAGCAAAAGAAAATAATTAATTATGTGCGGCATTGCGAGGTTATTTGAAAAATGTTTAATAGTGAATATTAAGCTAAGAATAAAAAGTTAACGCGTTGATTTAAGAGACTACTGGGAAGTGACTAAATTAGAAAAACTTATAAAGGGTAATACTTCCTTATTCCTATGTCAAAATTAGAACAAATCTGTAAATTTTATGATATCTCAGTAGAAGTTGGTAAAGGGATTATAGGTAAATTTCCGCCATTTGCTGGTTATAATCATTCTAAAGTTGTTAATGAAGCTATTGAAGTGTATGGAATAAATAATGAAGTTAAAATCAAAGAATCAATAATGAAATTCCCGCGTTTTGCAGGTTATAATCATTCTAAAGTTGTTAATGAAGCTATTGAAGTGTATGGAATAAATAATGAAGTTAAAATCAAAGAATCAATATTAAAATTCCCTCCATTTGCTGGCTTAAATCATTCTAAAGTTGTTAATGAAGCTATTGAAGTGTATGGAATAAATAATGAAGTTAAAATCAAAGAATCAATATTAAAATTCCCTCCATTTGCTGGCTTAAATCATTC
>JABJPM010000005.1 GCA_018663865.1 Candidatus Woesearchaeota archaeon
AAAGGAAAGGTAAATCGTAATATTCCTGTAAGTGCATTACGAGAAAGAATTTGGATTTTGAATTCTATAGCTATTGAACAAGAAAAAACTCACAGAGCTCTTCATGACAAAGAAAAAGTCTATCAAATTTCTGAACAGTATGCTAATGCAGGTATTAAAGAATTGTATGCAGAAATTTTTGAAAAACCAGGAGACTTTTATAAAAAAATGGAAAAATTGGTGAAATAAAATGCCGAATGAAATAAAGAATGTATCTGCTGAACCAACCAAAGATTTTTTCATATCAATGTTGGTTAAGGATATAGAATTGATAAGAGCAATTCCAGATTTAATTGATAATTGTATTGATGGTGCTATCAAATTAAGAAAAAAAGAAGAATACAATGGACTTTGGGTAAAAATAAATTTAGATAAGGATAAATTTGTAATTAATGATAACTGCGGTGGATTCTCAGTAGATACAGCTATCAAGTACGCATTTAGATTTGGAAGACCACCAGGCATGGAAAAAACACCTATGTCTATTGGTCAATTTGGAGTTGGAATGAAGAGAGCTCTATTTAAAATGGGAGGAGAATTTCAAGTCGAGTCCAGACATAATACTAAAGGGAAACAAGAGCATTTTCTAGTTAATGTCGATGTGGATGATTGGAAGAATTCACCTAAAGATTGGAGTTTTAAGTTGAAAGAAATTAAGAAAGAAAATTCACCTAATGGTTTAAATTATAATGGAACAATGGTTTCAGTTACAAAATTACATGGTTTTGTGTCAGAATCATTTGATTCAGAATATTTTACTACAAAACTTGCAAGGGAATTAATGTCTGCATATACTATACAAATGAACAAAGGTTTACAACTTTTTTTAAATGATGTTCCTTTACATTCTGATTCATTAAAACTATTAAGTTCTTTTCAGATTAAACCAGGATATAATAAAATAAGATATAAATCAAAGGATTCTGAAAATGTGGAAGTTGAGTTATATGCAGGTATCTCAGAAAGAGAACCTAAAAATGCAGGTTGGTATGTATTTTGTAATGGGAGAATGGTTCTTGAATCCGATAAAAGTGAATATACTGGATGGGGAGAAGAAGGGGAAGATACTTTGCCCCAATATCACAATAATTATGCAAGATTTAGAGGGTATGCTTTTTTTACTAGCAAAGATGCTAGTTTACTTCCTTGGAACACTACAAAAACAGGTATAGATTCAGATTCTTCAATATATAAAGCTGTTAAATTGGAAATTAAAAAAATGACATCTAGTGTGCTATCTTTTTTGAAAAATCTTGAAAACGAGAGAGCTAATTTTGAGCAAACAAATTGGAATCCTCTGCAAAAAGGAGTTGAAAATGCACAACCAAAAAATATTGCTGAATTAAGATTAGATAAAGCACTATTTTCTGCTCCAAAACCTTCTTCTCCTCCTAGGCCAAAAATAAAAATAGCAAATATTACTTATTCCAAACCAAAAAAAATTATTGATCAGCTTAAAGAAAAATATAATTTGAATTCAAATAAAGCCTTGGGTGAATATACTTTTGACTATTTTTATAAATTGGAATTTGAGGATGAAGAATAGTGGCAGGAAGTTACGAAAAAATAAATTATAGTATTAGGCCTGCAAAAAGCATAATGCGAAAGATTTTACTCGAATCTTTTAGGAGACTAAATTTTTTTTATCCATTTAGCAAATATCAATATGTTGGCTTTGGATCAACCTATTTTACTGATTTTTCGGTTGTTCATAAATCCCTCGGCATTTCAAATATGATAAGCATTGAAAAAGAATCTGCCGATAAAAAGCGTTTTAAATTTAACAAGCCTTTTTCATGTATTGATATAAAATTTGGTCATTCAAATGACATGCTTCTTGAGATTGATTGGAAAAAACCAACAATACTTTGGCTTGATTATGATGGGAAACTCAGTAATGAAACGCTTGTAGATATTAATCATTTTTTTACATCAGCCGTTTCTGGAAGTGTAATTATAATAACAGTTAATTCAACTCCACCAGGAAAGGAAATGAATAGATTGGCAGCTTTGAAGAAACAATTCACGAATAAAATTGTACCTTATGACACTAGAGAAAAAGATATACCTGGTGATGGGACTAGTAAGATATATCAGAAAATCATAACAAATCAACTAGAAAAAGTATTAAATGCAAGAAATGCCCCAATAACAGAAACAAAGAAAAAATTGCAGTATGCTCAATTATATAACTTAATTTATAAAGATACAGCAAAAATGTTAACTGTAGGAGGTATTCTATATTCAAAATCAGATTCAAAAAAATTTAAAAAATGCTTATTTAACAAATTGAATTTTGTAAACAATAAAAATGAACCTGTTAAAATAACAACACCTATTTTAACCTACAGAGAGATTCGTTATTTAGACAAATTTTTACCAGGCAAAATAAGCAACTCAAATAAATCAATACCTAGTAAAGAAAAAAAAAAGTATAAAGATCTTTACAAATACTACCCTGTTTTTGCAGAAACAGAACTTTGATTATTAACACTAAATAACTAATTAGAGATTTCTTAGTTTTATCACTGCGTTTTTGATAACATTAATTGTCTTTTTAATATCTTCATTTGTAGTAAATCTACCAATTCCAATTCTAATTGAGGAATAAGCTCTCTCAGCATCATAACCCATTGCCATAATTACATGACTGGGTTTAACTTCTGTTGTTGTACATGCACTACCTGAGGAAATTGCTATGTCATTTTTAACTTCATTTATTAGTGCTTTAGAATCTACTCCTTTTATGAAAATATTGAGATTATGAGCTAGTCTATTAGATGGATGTCCATTTAATTCAATGTTAATAGATTTTTGTAATTCATCATAAAGTTTTGTAATCATTGATCTGTATTTTATACTTAAATCTTTCATTTCAATTTCAGCAATTTCAGCTGCTTTCCCTAAAGCAACAATAGATGGGACATTTAATGTTCCAGATCTCATTCCTCTTTCATGTCCACCACCATAAATTAGTGGATGAATTTTAGTTTTGGTATTAACATACAATACACCTATACCTTTTG
>JABJPM010000006.1 GCA_018663865.1 Candidatus Woesearchaeota archaeon
CACCCTCGTGAAAGGGTGTCGCAATGGCTACGTTCTTCAAGAATTTAGCGGTTCGCTTCGCTCTCCAATATTTCCTTCGAAAACATCGCTAAATCCCCATGTTATAATCAATTAAGTTTTGGTGCCTACCGCTTCTATAAAATTAGATTCGTATTGATGGTAAACAGAAGAAGTTTTTTTTGCTTCAAGAATTTTAAAATTACTTAATTTTTCTTTAATATAATCTTCACTGAAAAAATGACGAAGATGCCCTTGTTTATACATATCTTCTCCAACCTTTTCTCCTTGACCATATAATGCATCTTCTATCGATTTGCATTTAATAAAAATTACTCCATCTTTTTTCAAAATTCTAAATAGTTTCTCAAAGATTTGGGTTGTTATTTCATCATTAAAATAATGAAGGCTTAAATGTGCATAAATCACATCAAATGAATTATCAGGAAGATTGATTTTTCTAATATCTGTTTGAATAGCATTAATCTTTAATCCTTTTTCTTTACCTAATTCATTTAATTTCTTAATTCCACTTTCAGAAAAATCAACAGATGTGACATTTAATCCTTCATTTGCAAAAAATAATGAATCTCTCCCCTCACCACACCCCAAATCTAATAATGTTTTAAAATTCTTATCTTTAATTTGAGAAAAACTTCTTCTAGCAAAATCATTCGCTTCTTCTACTTCTCGTTTGTCCCACTTTGTTTTCCAATACTCTTCTTCGCTCATAATTTATCAATACAATACTTCATATATAAATATTGCTTCTAACGGCACCAAAACTTAACTCTTCAGGATTTTTTTGCTTCGCAAAAAACCGCTTGCAGCTATCCCTCGTCCCTAACGGGAGATTATAACAAGAATTTAACGGTTACGAAACCTTGCAGGTTTCTCCACCCAAATGCTCCTTTCAGTCGCACCTCGCTAAATCCCCATGTTATATTCAATTTTTGGATTACTTATTTTCTTTTAGAAAAAGAAACAAAAGAGAGGGGCTTAGTCCTACGGACATATAGACTCGCTACGCTCGAATTTATAGAGAGAGTTCCTCTTTTAATGATTTACGAGAATCAATTGTTTTTTTCTCAATCAATTTAAAGATTTTTTTGATTAAGTTAATTTCTTTTTTTGATAAAATATCTTCAATATTTTCAGTATTTATTGATTCTAAGATTGGGCATTCTGGTTCAGAATCATGAGTAATAACTTTTATACTGTTATCTGTAAGCCTCATTGCCCATAATGGATAGATCTTACATATATTTGGCCTGATATCATATATCTCGCATTTTTTATCATCATTAAGAAAAATACATTTGCCATCCTTCTTTGTTTTCAATCGAAGAAGTCTACCTTTTTTATCAAGTAAAGAATATCTAAGATATCCTTCAAGTGCAGGATCTCCTTCTTTAAGAAGATTTATTGTTTTTTTTGATAAGGGAGAATAATCTAAGAAAAAAGAGTAATCTTTTTTTATCTTTTTTTTAATATCTTTTGCATTAGAAAGACTAACAAATGTAAATCCTGCGTCTCCCTTAAATATACAACAATGTTTCCTAGTGGGGCAAGTCTTGCACTGTTTCTTGAAATTCATATTACTATCTATTATTGTTTAATTTAAATATTTATTGAAACAATTAGATTTCTTTTAATTGCCCTTACATGATCTCTTAATACTACCCTATCATAAATTTCAGAAAAAGAATACAATTCATTTAATTAATTAGTTGATCAAGGATTAATATAATTTTTTTCTATTCAGATAGAATTTTTGTAAAAATTAGAATTCCAAATACTACAATAATTGTAATAAATCCTGCTTCTATCAAACTACCTTGTACTGGACTCAATGAAGTAACAACTGCAATATACTCTCCCAACACTTCTCTCCACGAGATTGCTAATAAAAAACCAAATGCTGCGACCATAGTAGTAAGTAATGTTTTCTTCAACTCTTTTTTATATGCACTATGTCCTTCTTCTAATTTTTCACGAACATTAATACCTTTTTCCCTTAAAACCTTACTAAGTAATTTTCTTTCATTAGAATTAAGCTTTTTGTTCAATTCATCACGGGCATTTATTTTTTTAATCATATTTCTAATTTTGAAATTCAGACTTTATTAATGTTGTTGATGAAATAGTCCAATTATTTTTGATTTTTTTCAATCAAATATTGCATAACTTTTTAGCTATTCAATATACTATAACCTAACTTCTTAGATGCAATAACAAACATAGAATGAGACCAACAAAGGGGAGATACCGAACTTTGAATTTTGTTATTAAAAACTTGTTCAGGAAGATATTTATTTTCCATATCAACTAGAACTTTATTATAATATTTCAATGCCTTATTTTTGTTACCCCTATCTTGATAATAAATTGCCATCCAGAAATTTAACAATGGCCAGTATCCTGATCCTTTCTTACGATGTATATTTTTTTTATACATCCAACCATCATACTCATCATTTTCATATCTATAAACTCCAAAATCTCTAACAATTTTGTTTTCAATTATTTTTACTGTTTTTTTTATCCTTTCATCTTTAGCAGAAACTAATCCTGCAGGCCATACCAATCCCAATAAAGATGCATCAATTCGTTTATCATCTATCTTTCCAAAAGAGCGATAAAAGTTATTTTTAAAGTTTTTTAGTAATACTCCCTCCATTTCTTTTGAGGCATTTTCCCAGTTCTTATTTGGAATTAATCTATTAGCACATTCCAATCCCCTTGCACAAATCGCTAATGAATATGTGAAGTTATCTTGTAAATCTGGAAAACATAATCTTTCTTCCCATAAATCTTGGGTAATTAACTTGAAATGATCTTTCTCCCAAATTTTACACAAACCGTTTGCAGATCTTATAATAAGTTCTTCAAATTTTTTTGATTCTGTCTTTTTATTCTTATAATGTTCATAAACTGCAATCAAAACACTTCCAGTTTGATCGGGTTGAAAATGATACAATGCTTTTTTCCCATTAATATAATATTTTTCATAAAATAATCCTGTTCTTTTCCAACCTTCAGCACCCATGCACCAATTGAAAAATTTTTCATGAATTTTCAATCCCAATATATCTGCTGCGATACAAGTATACATTGCATCTCTCGGCCACACAAATTTGTAATGTTTTGCTTCTTTTGGAAAATAAGATTTAGTAGAATTTGCAGCCACTATTGCACCATTAGGCAAACAACAATCTCGAATAACTTCTTTGCTGGTATTTAATAATTCTAATGGTTGTCCTTGCATCTTAACTATAAATAAAATAATTAAATTATAAATCTTTCTTTTTTCTTCTTGTTCTTGATGTATCGCATTCGCTCATTTAATAGAACGCTCCTAACCTCTTAGTTCTTGAAAATTCGATTGAGTTTAACGGCGATCAAGAGATCCTTGCAGGATCTCACCTCGTATATGGATCCTCTATCTCCTGCAGTATCACTGAGTTGTTTCAATTTTTATATCATCAACAGAAACCACTTTTTCAGTATGTTCCTTCCTCACAACTCCCCTAGACCAGGGAGTTTCATATTTTTTGGGAATGTCCCCGTAGTAAATTTTTAATAAAATTCCTTCTTTGTCATTATCATAATAAATCTTTAATAGGTGGGTAGCAAGTATGGATGCATTCCCAAATTTATGCAATTCTATTGCAGTATGCTCCCCAATTAATTCATTTTTCTCAGTGTCGACTTCATCCATATCTTCCAGAATATTTAACACATCATATTTTTCTTTTCCAATTTTTATGATATCTCCTTTTCGTATATCCATAGACTAAATAACTAATTTGCATTATATAAGATTTACTGGGCGTACTCACATTACATTCTTTCACCACTTTGTCATAGATTAATATTTAAAAAAAACAAGAAAATACTAAATAATTCCGAACTCTTTTTCATAGGATGCAATTGCCTTTTTATAAATGGGACTATCTTTAATAAATATTAAATCAATCAAATCCTCATTAAAAATAGAGATTACACAAATATTATTTTTATGTTGGTGATCTTGTCTTCGAGGAAAGAAATCTGCATAGTTCTTCAATTCTTCAACACTCTCACTCGGAGATAATAATCCTTCTCCAAAATCAGTATCTATCGAATTGATAATTCTATTAATTTTTTTAACTACTTCAATATGTGGCATTAACCTTACCCAAAAAATATTTTTAGAGTTAGAAATGCCAGAAAAATATTTATTTATCATATTTCTAATTCTGAAATTAAAACTTTATAAATGTTGTTGATGAAATATGCAACTATATCGAAAATAATGAAGCTCGATATCACTGTTATAGCATAATTGCAATAGACAAAAGAGATCCAAGTATTTGCGAAAAATATTTTCCAACTGAGGATGTTTTAGTTCAAGAAGGAGTAAATCCTGAACACTACTCAAAATCTGAATGTATTGTTGATGCAAAAAAAGGATATTTTAATTAATCAAGATTTCCGAAATCTTCTTTTTAGAAAAAAAGAAGCAAAAAAGGCGGCGGCACCCCAATACAAAATACAAAAACTACTACGCACAAAAAAAATCACGAAGTGAAACTTCTCTTAATCGCAATGTTATATATAATTTCCAAAAACATTAAAAATTATATAGTTGGAATCTTGAATTTAACAACCGGCCAAGTAAAAATAATTATTAAACTATTAAATAAAGAAATATTATCAAATTTACTAAAAAAGGTAACATAGTAATAAATTCAAACAAAAAGTCCAATAACTAAATATGATGCAATCCCTTTTAATAAATTTTTAAAAATTAAATTCATAATTAAATTTAATATCAAAGATATTCAAACTTAACCAAAATATTAGAATGATCCAGGCCTTATCCAAAACATCACACATAATGAAATTATTCCCGCTCAATTTTAATTGCAAATTTTTCAATAGCTTCATCTAATGTTTGTTTATGCCTTAGATTTCCCTTTGGTGCAGTTTCAAATTCTCCCTTAGGTAAATAAATTCTATCAAATTCGCCATGCCATTTCTGTTCCCCCAATGGGCAACACCCTGAACAATAATTCCCAAAAGGTTCATCTTCTTTTAAACCAAATTCTTTTTTATATTTATTAATAAGTACAGGATCCTCTAGAAAGTAATTCATTTGTTCATAACCACATTCACTTAATGCAGTGTTATCCATAGTTCCACAATTATCACATTGAAATAAAGGCATAATAATTAGAAATTGAATCTTCTTTAAAAATATTTTGGAAGGCAGATATTTGTTAATTAAAATTTACCTAAACAAAAATGGAGGGGGAAATGTTTCGGAACTAAAATTGCCCAATATTCAATGCAATAATCAAGCAAAACAAATTAATGAATTTTTGAATGGAAATGCCATAATTCAAACCAATGTTCTGTTAAATTAATCGCCAAGAAATTAAAATAAAAATCTTTTTCTAAAATGCAAATAGGGAAAATTTATATAGCGACAATAATCCAAATTATAATATGGGTAAAACTATAAAAAATATATTTTATTTTGGTGAAAAAATAAAAGAGTTCGATGTACGAGTTCTCAATGAACGGGAAGTAAGGGCTAGTGCCGGGATACTATTCTGCTTTGCAATGATTGCATTTATGAATGCTTGGCTAATTGGAAATTTCAATATTCTAAAAATATTTATTATTACTTTTTTAATTGATTTTTTTATTAGGATCTTTATCAATCCAAAATATTCTCCGAGTATAATACTTGGAAGGATTATGGTAAGAAATCAAAAACCAGAATATGTGGGCGCACCCCAAAAAAGATTTGCATGGGGAATTGGATTTATTTTAGCAATAACAATGTTTTTTATTGTTGTAGTAAATAATATTCTTGGTCCAATAAATTTATTCATATGTCTTGCCTGTTTAATTTTGTTATTCTTTGAAACAGCATTCGGAATTTGCATAGGGTGTATTGTTTATAATTTATTCAATAAAGAACGGGCAAAATTATGTCCCGGAGGGATTTGTGAAATAAAGAAAAAAGAACCAATACAAAAAATTAATTTTGCACAAATAGTAATTGTTATTTTATTTATTTTATCCCTGGTGTCCATTTCGTACTTAGGGGTAATGGATCAAAATATTGCACACAATGCAAATCCCAACTTTGAAAGTAATGATCAAAATATTACTGACTGCAGAGTTCCAGATTGGGCAATAAGTATGGGGCACGAAAAAGAATATAAGTTGCATCATGGGTGCGAATGATGCCCGCTTCGTCACTGGACTAAATCCAAAAGGCTACTTAGTTAGCTCAATTTTTATATCATCAACAGAAATCACTTTTTCTATTGATTTTCATTTCCACAAATTAAAAAATAAGGGAAAAAATTCCCCTATCAAATTTTTCAATTCATGTTATCACAGTTTCCATCAATAAAATTGTTTTGTTGCATTCTTTTACCTTGCCAATCTTCTCGACTTCTCCCATAACCTGATCCATTTTTAGGACCATTTCCATTATTTAATCCAAGTTCAGCTCTTAATGCAGACGCAGTTTCAGAATCTCCTGCTTTTCCCGCCTCATGTGCTTGAATAAATAGTTCGAAATTTTCTTCAGTTACCACATTTACAATTCTTGGATGTCTTCCATCTTCAGTCATCAATTCCGACCATGCATTATAATCTAATGTTTCAAATGCATTTTCCATTAATTCATGTCTTTCTTCATTGTAGTTTGGGCCTTGTACTGAATAGTCCCCCCTATAAGCACTAACTATACTTGTTGAAAAAACCATTCCAACAATCATAAGTGCTAACAGACCAAATATTGCTGTTTTTTTCATTTTTGTTCCTCCTTAACAATTTTTATAAATTAATTTGGTAGAATTCTTTTTAAACAAGATGGACTTAATGTCCACTTGCATTATAAAGATTTAAATATATAATTAATCTAAGTTTAGGAGATATCTATGAATCAGTTTACTGGAAAGATGGTGGGAGAAGGAATTGGACAAAGTTTTGGAAAATTCACAAGTATAGGTTTCGGAACTGAAATTATTTATTCATTTATTATTATATCCTGTAGTTTAATGATTTATTTTGGAACAAAAGATTTATACGAATTAAGTGAACATAAGGGTATTAAATATTTTAGATTAACATTTTTATTTTTTGCTTTAGCATATTTTTTTAGATCATTTATCAAATTTGTTTTAATTTATTTTAATAGTGGTCAAATTCGTGATATTTATTCAGGAATTTTTTATTTTGGATTGGGAAAAATTACTTTATTTATCTTTATGTATTTCAGTTCTATGGCAATTTTCTATTTGCTTTATAGTGTTATGTGGAAAAAGTGGGCCAGAAATTCTAAAAAAATTTATTTGTTTCACCTTTTAGCTTTTGCTATAGCAATATCAACCATCATATTTAGGAATCATTCAGTTTATCTATGTGTAAATTTTTTATTATTGATTTTTGTAGTCTTCACATACTACATATCACGTAAACAAATAAATCAAAAGAAAAGAAAACATAACTTGCACATAATCTATACCCTCATTTTCTTTTTTTGGATAATTAATATATTGGATATATTGATTCCCAATTTTTTCCAAACATTTCAATTATTTATCTATCTCGCTTCTTCAGGAATTTTTTTAATAATGCTTTATAAAGTTCTTAAAAAAGTGGGGTCCATTTAAAATGGTAAAAAGAAGTAGATTAGAAATAATAAAAGATATACTTACCATAGTTAAAAACCATAATAATTTACTAAAACCTACTCCCCTATTAAGACAATCAAATATCTCCTCCCATAGATTTAAAGAATATTTCAATGAACTTTTAAATGGAAATTTCATAAAAGAAATTAGCAATAAAGATGGAAATTTTATCTCATTGACAGAGAAGGGATTTAAATTTTTAGATAAATATGAAATAATTATCAGTTTTATTGATGAATTTGAGTTATAAAAATATCATTCCCGTAGTTTCATCCTAATTATTTTTCCGGAATTTGTTTTTGGTAACTCTTTCATAAACTCTATTTCTTTCGGGTATGCGTGCCCAGCATATTTTTTCTTAACAAATAATCCCAATTCTTTTTTAAGTTTCTCATTTTCTTTCACATCCTTTTTTAATACTACGAATGCCTTTAGTATGCTTCCACGAAGTTTATGTGGAATTCCAATTACTGCAGCTTCCCTAACAGACTTATGTTTCATCAAAATACTTTCTATTTCTATGGGGCTTATTCTTTCTCCTGAACTTTTAATAATATCATCTTTTCTAGCTTCAAAATAAAAATATTCATTTTTATCTTTCCTAGCCAAATCGTGTGTCAAAAATGATTTCCCCTTGAAATAACTCTTGTACATCTTATCATGTTTGTAAATCCCAGTCATCATTGCTGGCCAAGGTTTTTTGATAATAATTTCCCCCTTTACAACTTTAACACTTATTCCGGGTATTGCTTTGCCCAATCTTCCGGGCAGGCCCTTCAGTTTTTCACTTCCAGAAATTATTATTGCTCCAGTTTCGGTTTGCCAATAAGTATCTATTATTTCTTTTCCCAGTCCATTATAATGTTCAAATGTAGCCTTTGTTAGTGCCTCTCCAACACTACAGATATTTCTTAAATTTTTCAAATCATTTTTTTTAATATTCTGTTTTAATAATCTTAATGCTGTTGGGGCAGTATACAAAACATCAATTTTATTTTTTTTTAAAAATTCA
>JABJPM010000007.1 GCA_018663865.1 Candidatus Woesearchaeota archaeon
ATTGTAATAAAGAATGGATTCAGATTAAGATTTTTTGAATGTCCAAAATGCAATCAGAAATGGGAACACCCTACAGATTTCAAAGAATATGGGGAGTTTATGGCGTTAAGGAAAAGGCATTTCGATGTTAAATTAAGAATGTTACAGACATTCCAAAAATAGAAAAGCAAATGGGCACTTTGAAAAAAAAGATTTCTGGAACTTACGAACCAAAAAAAGTCATTAAAAAGAAAAAAGTAAAAATAATTAAAAAAGTAAAAAAAGTTAATTTAGATCAAGATGTTGCAGAATTAGTAAATGCCCAGATGAACATGGTTGCACTAGGCATAAAAAAATCATTATCCAACAGAGTAAAAGAAAAAGAAATAAGACTAAAAGAAAAGATAAAAGAAAAAGAAATAAAGATATTGGATGATTTAAAGAAAAAAGAAAATGAGTTAAAACAAAAATCCCTTGATCTAGATCAATCATATGGGCATCGGATCAAGCAACTTAATGAAATGCAAAGACAAAAAACAGATTCCCTATTGAAAAAAAATAATCAATTAGAAAACAAATTAAAAAAAGATCATGCAAAAAAATATGAGGCACGAGTCAACTCAGAATTACAAACTAGGGTAACACGAGAATTTAATGAAAAATTATCAAAAAAATATAATTCAAAAAAAGAAAAATTACTAAATCAATTAACCAATAAATTAGAAGACAAAAAAGAATTATTGAGAAAAAAAATCAATTCTGAATTAAGGACCTATAAATCGGAAGAAAAAGGAAAACTAAAATTAAAAGAAAATATTATTGAATTAGAATCAATTAAAGAAAAAGAAGCCTTGAAAAAGTTAGAACTCGAATTAAAAAATAAAACAAAACAAAAAGAGAATGAAATTATTATAAGATTAGAAAATAAATCAAAAAAAGAATTGACATTCGAAAAGAAAAGAATAAATAAAAAATTAACCCAGAATTATGAATATAAAATAAAATCAAAAGAAAAAGAATTCAAGAGTAATCAAGAAAGGGAGTTGATTACAAAAAAACTAGAATTAGAGAAAAAAACCGAAACCTTCCTGGAAAATACTTTAAGGGCATTAGAAAATAAGCAAAATAAAATATTATCAGAAAAAGAAAAAATATTGGGCAAACAATTCAATGATTTGAGGGCAGAATTAGAATCCAATTATGTTCGTAAACAAAAACAATTAGAATCTCAATTAAAAAAACAAGAAGAATTAAACTTAAAAAATAAAAAGAAATTATTAAAAAAACAATTAGATGCGAGTTTGGCTAAATTGTTAAATTAATTTTTTCAATTCTTCTATACTTCGAATTTCACTTATATTTTTTCTGAGTTTGGCACTCCCTTCGACGCCCTTTGTCATATACATGACGTGCCCCCTTACATAATTAAAGTTGGTTTGATATTTTTCTGCCAGTTCCAAATAATCCCTAATCATTTCAAAATTAGTTAACTTTCCAAATTTTCCAGTTTTCAAATAATCATTATATTGTTTAAATATGTAAGGATTTTTTGTAGCTGCGCGCCCAATCATAACATAGTCGCAATTGGTTTCGGATAACATTTTTTCTATATCTTGAACATTCCAAACTTCCCCATTTCCAATAACCGGGATTGAAAGATTGTCTTTGACCTCCTTTATCAAATTCCAGTTAGCTTCACCGTCTCTTAATTGAGATTGGGTTTTCGGATGTACAGTAATCATTGAAGCTCCCTCTTTTTCTGCAATTTTTGCAATTTCTAGGACATTAATAGATTTAGAATCCCATCCGGATCTAATTTTTATAGAGATTGGCTTCTTAGTTGATTTTACTAAAGTATTGACAATTTTTTTAACAAAAATTGGATTTTTCATCAGGGCAGCACCACATCCTGCATTAACAATTTTTTTCATCGGGCAACCCATATTAAAATCAATCAAATCTATTTTATCATCTATTCGTTTAACCGCCTTAGAAATATGGTCTAGATTATTGCCCATCAATTGAACAGCAATAGGTTTTTCACATTCCTGAACATCAAATAATTTATTTTTTCCAGAATTAGCAAGTGCAGTAGAAGAAATCATCTCCGTATATGTTAGCCCCGCACCATAGTTGGAGCAAAGGATTCTAAATGCAGCATCAGTTACATCCGCCATTGGCGCCAAAAAAACTCGAGATTCAAATTTCATTTTGTAGTGACTTGCTCACCAACAATTAATGTGTGTTCATGTTGACTAACATATGAATTTTCTTTTTTCTCTGGAAGAACTCCAAATTCATGTAAAAAACCTTCTCTTTTCAGAGCATTCAGTCCAACAGCTAATTGCAGTTTATTAAATGGCAATTGCCTTTTGGCAAAAGGCAAAGACCTATATTTTTCAGAAACAAATTTTAATATTTTTCTAGCATTCATATCTCGAATATTTCCTCTTTTTTCTAATTGATATATCTCTGAGCCCTTCCCTTCAACAATTAATCCATCTCCCGTACTTGCGAAAGGTTCAATTGCAATAATTTGCCCTTTCTTAAGTTTAGTCTTATCACCATTGTCAAAATTAGGGATGCTAGGTGCAGTATGTATTTGCCATAGATCTAATCCATGCCCACCAAGATTCACAATCGGACTGAATCCCAGGGAGGTGATCTCATTATGAATGACCTTGCCAATTTCTCTAATTTCTAACCCATCTTTAACTATTTCAACAGCAGAATTTAATGCATTGAGGCTAGCCTTGACTAGTTTGGAATTATCTCCCAAATCAACCGTTACAGCAGTATCGCCTATCGCGCCATCAATATGCACTCCGATGTCTAATTTACAAACATCGCCCTCTTTAAATTTCAGATCTCCATTTGAGAGAGAGGTATAATGTGCCGCAATATTATTAATAGAGATTTGAGCAGGAAATGCCAATTCTCCCCCAAGGGAAATAATTTTCTCTTCAATAGAATTTGTAACTTCCAAATGAGACTTTCCAATTTTTATCAATCCTTTTCCAAAATCTCTTGCTTCAGATGCAATCTCCCCTGCCTTTATCCAATCTTTCATAAAATCAATAAATAATAAATCTTTAAAAACCTAACGCACATATAAAAAACATGAAGGGCTTCATAATTTACTCAACATACCGAATTTTAAATGATAAATCTTATGTGGTATTATATGGCCGATTAGAGAATAATGAATCATTCATAACAATAAATGAATTTCAACCCTATTTTTTTATTAAAACAAAAGATCAAAAAAAAGCAAAAAATTTCAAGACAAAAGAAACAAAATTAAAAAATTTTGATAATGAAAAGATGTCAAAAGTTTTAATTAATTTTCCAAAAGAGGTTTCAACAATAAAGTCAGATTTGGAGGCAGAAGGAGTAAAAACCTATGAATCCGATATAAATCTCCATACAAGATTTTTAATAGACAATAATTTACAGGGATCAGTAGAAATAGAAGGGGATTATGATCTAGATCATGAAACCATAGACAGAGTATATAAAAATCCAGATTTAAATCAAACAAATTATGTCCCAAAAAATTTGAAAGTATTTTCATTTGACATTGAAACGGATAGGAATGGAAAAAATATTTATTGTATTTCTGCATATTCTAAAAATTATAAACAATCATTCATTATAACAAATGAAAAAGTAAACAATGCGATTTCTTGCGAATCAGAAGAGGACCTATTGCAAGAATTTCAAGAAGAAATAATAAAATTTGATCCAGACATAATAACCGGATGGAACGTAATAGATTTTGATTTAAAACTTTTAAAAGAAAAGTTTGCAAAATACAATATCCCATTTATTTTGGGGAGGGATAATTCCCCTTCAAAATTACGGATCGAATCCAATTTTTTTAGAACAAGTAAGGCCGATATTTCGGGAAGGGTGGTTTTAGATGGATTGGATTTAACCAAATCTTCATTCATAAAGCTAGAAAATTATAAATTAGATACTGCAGCAAAACAACTTTTAGGTAAAGGAAAACTAATTGAAAAATTAGGGCAAGAGAAATCTCAAGAAATAGACCGATTATATAAAAACGACAAAGAATCGTTAATTGATTACAACCTTCTAGATGCGGAATTAGCCTATAAAATAATCTACGAAGCAGATCTATTGGATTTAACAATTCAACGTTCATTGCTTACTGGAATGCCTCTGAACAGAGTAAATTCTTCAATAGCTTCATTAGATTTCTTATATTTGCAAAGGGCAAGAAAAAATAAATTAGTTTGCCCTTCAAACATTTTAGGAGATCGAGAGTCAAGAATAAAAGGAGGATATGTAATGGAATCAAAACCAGGAATCTATGACAACATAATAGTTTTAGATTTCAAATCTCTATATCCTTCCATAATTAAAACATTTAATATAGATCCATCAAAATATCATGAAAAAAAACAAAAAGGAGATATAGAATCCCCAAATAAAGCATACTTCAGTAAAGAGGATGGAATTCTTCCCAACATAATTAAAGATTTATGGATTGCAAGAGAAAAATCAAGAAAAGAAAAGAAAGAATTGTCTAGGTATGCAATAAAAACGCTCATGAATTCATTTTTTGGTGTTTTGGCAAATCCCTCTTGTAGATTTTATAATATGAATATTGCAAATTCAATAACTCATTTTGGACAAAAATTAATAAAATTAACTGCAAAAAAAGCAGAAGAACAAGGATATGAAGTAATCTATTCAGACACAGATTCTATCTTCATAAATACAAAAACAGAGTCTAAAGAAAAATCAGATAAAATAGGAAACAAATTAGAAAAAGATATAAATAATTTTTATGAGAAATATATACAGGAAGAATATAAAAGAAAATCATTTTTAGAATTAGAGTATGAAAAGTGTTATTTGAGATTTTTAATGCCAAAATTAAGGGGGAGTTCTGCTGGAGCAAAAAAAAGATATGCTGGACTTTTAGAGAATGATAAAATTGAATTTGTGGGATTAGAAACCGTTCGTTCAGATTGGACAACTGTGGCAAAAGAATTTCAAAAAGAATTATTGGATAGAATTTTTCATAAAAAAGAAGTTACGAATTTCATTAAGAAATATGTTGAGGATATTCTTGCAGGAAAGAAAGATAAAGAGTTAATTTATAAAAAATCGTTAAGAAAAGAAGTAGAAAAATATACAAAAATTACGCCCCCCCACGTAAAAGCTGCTAAGAAATTAAAAAAAATAGAATCTTCAATAATAGAATATGTAATTACAACTGCCGGACCAGAACCAACCCAGAATAAAACACACCAAATAGATTATAATCATTACATAAAAAAACAAATAAAGCCAATAGCAAATACAATTTTATCTTTTTTCAATACAACGTTCGAAGAAGTTATAGACGGAACTAAACAAACATCTTTATTTAGTTTTAAGTAACTTTTAAATATAAATTAACTAAACAATAATTATGGGCGTAGCAATAACAAGTATTTTACCAAAGAAAGAAATAACTTTTCAAGAATTACAAGGAAAAAAATTAGCAATAGATTCTTCAAATATAATTTATCAATTCTTAGCATCAATTAGACAAATGGATGGCACTCCATTAAGGGATCAAAATGGAAATATAACTTCTCATTTAGTTGGATTGGCGGCAAGAGTTCCAAATTTAATGGAAAAAAATATAAAATTAGCATTTGTTTTTGATGGAAAACCTCCTGCACTAAAGGCAGAAGAATCAAAAAGAAGGAGAGATTTAAAAGAAAAAGCACAAGAAAAATATGACGAAGCAAAAGAAAAAAAAGATATTGCCTCTATGTCAAAATATTCAAGACAAACAATAAAATTAACACCAG
>JABJPM010000001.1 GCA_018663865.1 Candidatus Woesearchaeota archaeon
CTCCTGCACTAAAGGCAGAAGAATCAAAAAGAAGGAGAGATTTAAAAGAAAAAGCACAAGAAAAATATGACGAAGCAAAAGAAAAAAAAGATATTGCCTCTATGTCAAAATATTCAAGACAAACAATAAAATTAACACCAGAAATAAAAGAAGAATCAAAAGAATTTATTGAAGCACTAGGACTTCCAGTAATTCAAGCACCTTCCGAAGCAGAAGCACAAGCTTCTTACATGGCAGAGCAGGGAGATGTGTTTGCAGTAGTTTCTCAAGATATAGATTCATTAATTTATTCCACCCCAATTTTAATAAGAAATTTAACTGTAGCTTCAAAAAGAAGGGTACAAGGAAGTTATATTCGAATTAATCCAGAAATTTATAATTTAAAACATGTTTTGCAAACATTAGGAATAGATAAAGAACAATTATTAGCATTATCTATTTTGGTTGGAACTGATTTTAATCCTGGCGGAGTGTTTAGAGTTGGTCCTAAAACAGCTTTAAAATTAGTAAAAGAACATAAAAGTTTTGAAAAAATATTCGCAAACGTAGATGCAGAATTTGATTGGAAAGCAGTTTATTCAATTTTCAGAGATATGCCTTTAATTAAAGATTATAAGTTAAATTGGAAAAAACCAAATTTGGATAAAGTAGAAGATATTTTACAAAAACATGATTTCTCAGAAGAAAGAATCAATAGATTAAAAGAAAAATTAAAAGAGAAAAAACAAAAAAATTTGGATAATTGGTTTTAATTTTCGTGATCATCCAATATTGTAAATGCTTGATTTGCCATTTTTCGGGCAATGCTTATATTAGGATCTCGTTTATTAAGTTCATCCATGCATCTATCTAGCATAACTCTAGCCTCATCGCCATCTCCAGTAGGATCCTTTCCATGCTGCTTTCCAGCTTTTTCTACTAGTTTTTTTAAACCTTCCGCCATTCCGGCTTGATTATTACATTGCTCACGATAATCGGGTTTATCTTTAATCCTTGCGAGTGCAGCAATTGTATTAACAAGTTTTTTGACTCTGGATTTTACCTTTTTATATCTTCTTGTCTTGTACTCATCTTCGTGTTCATCCCTGGAGTCTCTATAATCTTTATCTATATCTCCACTTTCAATCTTTGCATCGACTCTAGTTTTTTTTGCAGTAACATACATAGCATAAAGTACTGAAAACACCAATAATACTGAAATAATTACTCCTCCCATTGAGCCCACTAACATTATCCATGCAACAACAGGAACTGTCATAATTGTAATCACCGTTAATAGACTTGCAAATATTCCTGCGTAAATTCTATTTTTATCAAAAACTGGCACCTTCATTGCTAAAATATACAGGATAAATCCAACCAACATTGTAGAAGCAATTAAAGCTATCACATTTGGTTCTTTAAGTGCACCAAAATCGATTGGTAACGTAATTTGTGGTATTTCCCACCCTCCAAGTTGTGTCCTTGCTGCACTAACTTTAAGACTTTCTAATAACATACTAAAAAATCCAAATAATAAAATTTTTCTTTTCATTTATATTTCCTCCTTATTTTTCAAAATAAATTTCATTGTCTAAATGCCCCTATAAATAAATAGGCGGCATAAATGATTAAGATTATTTGTAAAACCATATCGCCTGGATTTATGAAAAAAGGAATCCAGGTGGCATTTTGATAACTAAAGAAAAGATAAAGACCTACAACTGCAAAAATAAATCCTGATGCTATTTTCATTGCCTTATTTATTGGGTCCATCTTGAAAGATTCTATGAGGATAATTACTCCAACAATTGCAACCATAATTCTCAACAATGACTCCTCAATTGCAAAATTAAATGGAAAAATTTTGATGAATGGCATTAAAGAAACATATAAAAATATAAATCCAAGAATAAGATAAATCATACTACCATTGCTATTATCCCAATCACCTTTTTTATTCATATGATAAGATATTAAATCACCATATTTAAAGATATCGGAAGTTTTTAAAACAATATTAATAAAAAAAGAATAATTATGTTTTTTAAAAAGAAAAATTTTAGATAATTGATTTTAAAAATTTTTATGGTTATCTAAACTTTTTTCAGCCCCTTTAACATAATCATATGCTTTGTCTTTATCTGGATTGTCAGTATCAAGTTCCTGCTTAGCTTTTCTAAGCCAATCGTACGCTTCTTCTCCATCTGAAGTTGGATCTTTTTTTCTTTTTTTCCTTACTTTTTTTATCAATTTTTTTATTTCATTACTCTGACGTTTGCAGTTTTCAATATATGTGTGATAATCAAGTTTTTCAGAAGGTTTACTATTGCTATCGATCTCATTAACAATAGAAAGATCATTTAATTTTTTTGCTATACGGACAGCTTTCAAATGCTCCACGTGATATCTCCTTCGTTCTTCTGCGTTTCGACTCTCCTTATCATGTTCCTCATCTGATCTCTTCTGAACTTCAGGGTCCTCTAATTTTTTTAGATCTGCTTTATATGCTCTATATTTTTTATACCATTTCCATGGTGAACTAACCATTTTTATATTCCCCCTTATTTTTTAAAATAAATTTCATTGTCTAAATGCTACCTGAGATAGATGGGCAGCTTTTTATTAATATCTCCTAGTATCAATTATTTACTATTTAAAGATATCGGAAGTTTTTAAAACAATATTAACAAAAGAATAATTATGTTATTCAAAAAGAAAAAATTAACGTCTGAGGATCTAAAAAAAATTCCAAAATCGTTTGATGTTATTGGGGGCATTTTGATATTTACTGATTTTCCAAAAGAATTGAAAAGTAAAGAAAAATTAGTTGGGAATTACTTATTAAACAAATTCAAAAATATTATCACAGTTACAAAAAAAACAAAAAAATATTCTGGAAAATTAAGAACTGCAAAATTAAAAATAATTGCCGGAGAAAAAAATAAAGAAACGATCCACGCAGAATCTGGAATAAAGTTGAAAGTGAATCCTGAAAAGGTATATTTTTCACCAAGATCAGGCACAGAGAGATTAAGAATAGCAAAATTAGTAAAAAAAGGAGAGGATATATTAGTAATGTTTTCGGGAATAGCGCCATTTCCACTAGTGATTTCAAAACATTCCAACGCAAACGAGATTTATGCTATAGAATTAAATAAACAAGGCCATAAATACGCAAAAGAGAATATAAAATTAAATAAGATAAAAAACATAGTTGCAATCCAGGGAGATGTAAGGAAAAAAATCCCAAATAAAAAATTCGATAGAATAATAATGCCCCTCCCAAAGGATGCAGAAAATTATCTAAGTCTTGCATTAAAAAATTTAAAGCCAACGGGGACAATCCACCTATACACTTTTGAAAAACAAGAAAATTTCAATAAATTAAAAGAAAAATACAAAAAATACAATATTAAATTAATAAAGGCCGGGACACCTGCGCCAAGAAAATACAGGGTTTGTCTAGATTTAAGCTTAAAATAAAGTTTTCTAAAGTCCGAGATCTAATAATTCTTTAGCTTTCAAATGAATTGCAATAGGAGATTCTCCGCCATGCCATGTAACCCTCGGGCGTACATTCATGGGATACACTCTTTCTGAATTATCATCAAGAATTAATGCTGATCCTTTCATTCTTGGTAAATCATTAATATGTTTTTGAATATCTGCAGAAACATAAGTTTGCATCATATTATTCAGGGCATCAATATCTTTTTTTGCAGTAATTCTATGACTAATAACAATATCCGATTGGGTAATTACATCCTTGTGAATTTCTCCCGGTTGTTGAGTGGCCAATACTAATGAAATCCCCGGTTGCCTACCTTCTCTAAGCAATTGCACCAATGCATCTGTCGCACCAGTTTTTCCAGTCCGTGGCAAGAATTCATGTGCCTCATCAATCAAAATCCAAACCAATGGCATCCTATTTTGGCCTTCAATATTTTTTTCAAAACCAAAAAAACTTGATCCAGCTTCAATCTCTTTTAATTCCTCAATTTTTCTTGCTATAATTCTCTCATTTAATAATTTTTTAGAAATAAGGCCCACAACTAGATTTTTTATTCCCCAACTTCCAGCCATATGGCTATATGCGCTGATGTCCACAATTCCAACTCTGCCACCACTAACCAAATCTTTTATTGCAGTTCCAGTTTTACTAAACAATCCCCATGTTTCGGCGGCCAAAAATCTATTAATTGCAGCATCTTTTACATTTTTTTCAATAGTTTTGTCAGAATTTATTACATTTATAATATCTAAAATCCCATAATCTTTTTTAGAATCTTCCAATAAACTAATTCCTTTTTCCACGGCAACCCCTATTGGATCCATTAGATCAACACCGAAAACAGATGCCCAATCCCCTGCATCTAGTTCAGAAGTTTTTATAGAAAGTGGATAATCTGCGAGAATTCCCTTCTCTTTATATTCTTTAAAATATCCTTCAGGGACATAAACATCAATATTTTTTAATTTTTCTGGTTTCAGATTCCATCCCGCTAATAATGCTTCTTCCCGCTGGTTAGGGTGTTTCATTGTCCAAAAAATACCCATTGTATCAAAAATCAAGATAGCCAAATTTTCAGAAACTTCTTCAGGAAGATTTGTCATCTCTTCTGCAATGACCCCCAGCGTGTAAGATTTTCCGCTTCCCCTTTTACCATCAATAAGGACAACATGAGTTCTAGCAACGTCCATAAATATATTGCTACTAAGGGAGATGGTTTGTTCCATTTTAACATAATGCCTACCAAGAAAAATGGTTGCCTTCTCACCAAATTTTTTTTTATCTTTTGCAACTCTTCCAACAACAATATTATGGGCCATAATGAAAAATTAGATCTAATCTTATTAAAACTTTCTAAAGAGTATATAAAAATTTATAAAGGGCCCACCCATCAAAATAAGACAATGTTCATAGATCAGATAAAAACAACAGCCTTATTGGCAGGATTAACATTTTTATTATTAATATTTGGGTTTTCGATAGGGGGCACAACAGGATTAACAATAGCCTTACTACTGACTGCAACGATGAATATAGTTTCTTATTGGTATTCAGATAAATTAGTATTAAAAATGCATAAAGCAAAACCGGCCAATCATGAAATGTTTGAAGATTTACACGACATTGTAAAAAACATATCAATCAGGGCATCAATAAAAAAACCAAAGATATTCATAATAAATTCTCAAAGTCCAAATGCATTTGCAACTGGTAGAAATGATAAAAACGCAGTAATTGCCGTAACAATTGGATTGTTAGAAAAATTAAGTCATCGAGAATTAAAAGGGGTCATAGCACACGAAATTGCACATATAAAAAATAAAGATCTTTTAATTTCAACAGTTTCCGTTATTCTAGCAAGTGCAATAGCATACATTGCAGTAATGGCAAGATGGACTGCAATATTCGGAAATTCAAGGGAAGATGGGGGAAATCTATTAGAGATAATCACACTTTCGATAGTTGCTCCAATATCCGCATCGATTTTAAGATTGGCAATTTCAAGATCCAGAGAATATGTTGCCGATGAAACTGGTGCAAAGTTAATAAAAGATCCTGAAGCATTAGCAGATGCATTAGTAAAATTAGAAACCTCTCCAAAATTAGAACGAGGAAATAGGGCTGCTGCAAGTTTATTTATTATAAATCCATTCTCCGGTGGAAGATTCATAAGTTTATTATCTACTCATCCAGAAACTTCGGCAAGAGTAAAAAGATTAAGAAAGATGGCTTTTACTTTGTAATCCAATCAATTTCTTCATCGCTCAATTCCAAATAATTTTCTTCAGAACTTAAAGCAAGTTTTATGTAAGGGAATATGTCCTTTATTGATTTTTTCGTAGATACATGGCATTTTTCTGCAATTTTTCCAGCAATGGAATTTCTTTTTCCATATTTCATTTTAGCCATCCAAAGTTTTAATATTTTTTTAGATCGAACATAGTCCACAAATCCCTTCTTAGGTTCTATTTTTGAAGATGCTACACCCGCACTCATCAAATATTTTTGGTAAACCATAAACCTCCAATGTTGCCGTCTCATTATTCTGCGCTTAAATATGTCTGCTTTAGATAATTTATCATATGCATTTTTCAATTCAATTCCAGAATATTCAAGAGGAATATTTTCTTCGACCCACAACATGACCTCGTCAAATTTCAAATTTGTATCATCAAATGTTTTAAGGATCAGTTTAGAATCTGTAGATTTAAAGATCAATTTTAATAAATTGAAAATATCTTCCTCTTTCCCTCGTTCTCCAATATCATCTAAATGTTCTTTTAATATTTCATTTCTTCCAAATGAAACTAATTGAAAATCATTTATTGCTGAACGAATATCTCCTCCAGCACGATTCGAAATACTTTTTAGAATAGTCTCTGAAACATTTATTTGTTCAGAATCAGCAATCCGCTTCAATACTTTAAAAATTTCAAGATAGTTTACTGCAGGAAATTCAATCAAATTGCATTTTTTTCTCAAACCGGATAATTTTTTTTGCCAAGGGTCATTTGCAGTCATGATTATTGGAAATGATGTTTTGGCAATCAAAGATGCAAGTGCAGATGCCCCACCCCTGTCTTTCCTACCACTTAAACCATCAACCTCATCAACAAGAATCAATTTTCCCCTTCCAAATAAACTCATTTGATTTATTGATTTTCCAACAATCTCCAAAATATGTGCCTTATTTCTAAAATCAGATGCATTGATTTCTAAAACTTCTAAATTGTTTTCTTTGGCTAACGCATATACGGCATCTGTTTTTCCAGTTCCGGTCGGGCCATAAATGATGGATGCCTTTTTCCTATATGTCTTAAATTGTTTAATAAAATCATTAATTTTTAAAATGGATTTCTCTTCCCCAACCAAATCTTTCAAGGATTTGGGGGCATACTTTTTAGTCCAAATCATTGTAAAGAAACAAAACTAGCTATCAATGCTTCGAGTTGAATGTGCTCATCACTGCCCTCTACCATCCTAAACTCTATTTCACCACACTTTTCAATCATTTCACATTTTTTAACTTCATTAATATCTAAGTTAAGAATTTCACTCTGGATCTGCCTTATTATGTCTCCTCCAGACAAGCCATATTTCAACATAGTGTCCAAAAGAAGTTTTCTTGCATTAATGAATTTGCCAGCAACACTCAGCTCCAAAACATTGATGATTTCTTTTGGTCTTGCAGCAGAAACAATTTCATAAATCAAATCTTCTGTAACGTTTTTATTAATAGTAGAACAACTCTGTAAAATATTTTCTGCCTTTCTAGCATCTCCATTTGTCAGTTTGTACAAACTTTTCATAGTAGTAGTATCAATGGTGATCCCTTCTTTTTCGGCAATCCCAGAAATAATAGTTAAAATAGCATCTTCAGATAATGGCCGAAACCTGAATACAGTACATCTAGATTGAATTGGATCTATAATCTTACTAGAATAATTGCAAGATAGAATGAACCTGCATGTGGCAGAATAATTTTCCATGGTTCTACGCAATGCCTGTTGGGCCTCAGTAGTTAACGAATCACATTCATCCAAGTAGATGATCTTAAATGGGA
Source organism: Candidatus Woesearchaeota archaeon (assembly GCA_018663865.1). Taxonomy (GTDB): domain Archaea; phylum Nanobdellota; class Nanobdellia; order SCGC-AAA011-G17; family PNOQ01; genus JABJPM01. The sequence continues at coordinate 7,557 of JABJPM010000001.1, forward strand.
CATCTCTTATTGATTTAGTTCTAGCAAAATCTTTAACTTTATGTCTAACAACATCAATTCCCCTTTCATCTGAAGCATTAAGTTCCAAAAAATTATGGTGCCAGTTTTCACCATACATTTCCCTAGCAACGATTAGGGACAAAGTAGTTTTTCCAACACCCGCTGGGCCAGAAAACATTAAATGAGGCATATTATTAGATTTTATAAATGCTTCAACTCTTTCGACTATTTTTTCTTGCCCCTTGATTTGATCAAATGTTTTGGGCCTATATTTTTCTATAAACATGGGCTTGTTAACTTTGTTCAATTTATAAGTATTTTGTAGGTTTTTGGCAACCATGGATAATTATTTAAATAATCTCAATACAATTCAATATATGAATAAAAGAATAGTTTCAATAATATTATTTTTATTAATAATTTTAAGCTCCGGATGCGAAAAGGAAGAAATAAAATCTTCCCCAGTACACGAAGGTGAATGCGGAGAAATAATCCCGGGAATAATAAATATAAAATTCAAAGAGGTACAAACATTTACAAAAATTTCTGAAATTGCATCAAACGGAAGGTTGGCCGATCCAGGGGAAATAAAAAATATATTTTCTTCTGCAAAACCAGGGACAAAAAATAAACAATTACAAGAAATAATTGGATTAGATAAGTGGGTAAAATTAACTCTCGATAAAAATACAAATTTTGAACAAGAATTAATTAAATGGAAATTAATGCCAGAAGTAGATCAAGTATCCTTTGACTATTATCCTTGTCTAATTGCTGTCCCAAATGAAAATAATATTTGGGTTTACAAACAACAATGGTATCACAGTAATACTAACGAAAGCACATATTATGGGGCCTGGGATGCAGATATTGATTCAACTGAAGCCTGGGACATTCAAACAGGAAATATAACTGTTGCAGTTCCAGATACTGCAATTTTCTGGAACCATGAAGATTTAATTGAGAATATTTGGCAAAATCTCGGAGAAGATGCAGATGGCGATGGGAAAGTAATACAGCCCAATGGGACAGACTATATCGAATATACTGATAGTAATGGGACAATTGGTAACAGATCATATATGAAACATATATTTGATCCAGACGACATAAATGGCATCGATGATGATGGGAATGGATATATAGATGATTTCATTGGGTGGGATTTCTATCACGGAGATAATGATCCCAGTCCAATGCCCAGATATTCAGAACGTTGGCACGGCACCCAAACTGCCGGTGCCGGGATGGCAAAAGGAAATAATTCGATTGGTGGCACAGGAGTTTGTTGGAATTGCAAAGTAATTGCAATGCAAGGCGGAGTTGTAGAGCCTGCAGCAATACAGTATGCTGCAGAAAATGGTGCAAAAGTAATATCTATGAGTTGGTTTGGAACAATCAATGGCCCGCTTTCAGACTCAGTAGATTATGCATATGCCTTAGACATAGTATTATTGACAGGTATAGGAAATTGGGCCCCGAATGGCGCAAATAATAACTTTTGTAAAAAAGAAAATTTAATTTGCATAGCTGGTTCAACAAATGAGGACAAACCCTGGGTAAGTTCTGATTATAATTCTGAAATAGGAAGATATAGTGATCTTGGTAGCCCTTCTAAATCAATACGGGCGCCAACACCCTATGATCATCCACTTAATATCTATGTCGATACATCTGGGACTTCATTTGGAGCGCCAATTGCCGCGGTAGTAGTTGCATTGATGTTAACAGAAAACCCAAATTTAACTCCTGACGAAGTAAAATCAATATTATTATCTTCCACGGACCCCTATAATATTACTACTCCTGGCCGTAGTTCGGGAATTGGCAGAATTAACGCAAAAAATGCCCTAGATCTAACTTTAGATTCAAAAATCAAAGGGGGATTCCCAATTTCAATAATGGATGAATATGGATCAAAAATAAATTATACCCACCTTGACTTAATCGGAACCGCAGGAGGAAATAATTTTGAAAACTATGAATTATTTTATTCAATCGGACATCACACCCAAGACTGGATTTCTCTGGGTGTATTCCAAACAGAGATAGAGGATTCAATATTATACTCTTCAAGGAGAGATGAATTTCCACTTGGGGAGATTCAATTTAAATTAGTAGTAAATGACACAAAGGATCAGACCGCATACGATATCTCAGAGTGGATATTTACTGAACCGCCTGCACAAATAAATAAGACTATCCTTCTCGAAGAAGGATGGAATCATGGTTCAACATTGATGGACAATATTTATTCAAATGACTTCAATACTTCCTTGGTAATTGCCTATAAGGAGGGAAATTGGAAATTAGATAGTAACAAAATTGAAGGCGATGAATTCGAATTAAATCCACTTTTGGGATACTTAGTATATTCGGACAATACTAGGGAAGTAACATTAAAGGGGTATGCGATGGGAAATACAATCGCACCATTCAGTTTTAATACAGATTGGAATTTCATTTCATTTAACGAAACAGGATTATGGGGCAATATAAATGGCACCTACGATCCTATTTTTATACAAGTCCATAATATGGGCATAATCAATAATTCACCAGAATACAATATAATGGATTTAAATAAAGATACTATAATGAGGGGAAAACCATATTGGATAGAATACATCCTGCTATTACCGCCCATCAATCATAATCAATAAACAAAAATCAATAAAAAACTATATAAATAAAAATAAAAATACAAAAACAATGTATGATCCGCAAAAGATAGAGGAAGAAATTATAGAATTTTGGAAAAAGAACAATATTTACCAAATAGTAAGAGATTCTACTAAGGGCAAGAAACCATTCTATTTCTTACAGGGCCCACCCTATACTTCTGGAAAATTACATGCAGGGCATGCCTGGAATAATTCTATGAAAGATTCAGTACTTAGATATAAACAAATGAATGGATTCGAAGTATGGGATAGGGCAGGATATGATATGCATGGGATCCCAACAGCATCAAAAGTACAAAAAGAATTGAACCTAAAAACAAAAGAAGATATAGAAAAATATGGTTTAGCCAAATTTGCAAAAGCATGTATTAATTTTTCAAAAAAACATGCAAAAGTAATGAATGAAGATTTATTCAGATTGGGAATTTGGATGGATTATGAAAATGCGTATATGCCAATAGAAGAAGATTGGATAGAAAGTGTTTGGTGGTTAATAAAACGAGCAGAAGAAGAAGGGAGATTATATGAGGGTAAAAAAACAATGACTTGGTGCCCTACTTGTGAAACTGCCTTAGCAAAACATGAATGCGAATATAAAAAAGTAAAAGACAAATCGATTTATGTTAAATTCAAAATAAGAGAAAAAGAAAATGAATATTTATTGATTTGGACAACAACCCCTTGGACAATCCCATTCAATCTTGCAGTAATGGTGAATCCAGAAATAGATTACATTAAAGCAAAAGTTGAAAATGAAGTTTGGATAATCGCAAAAGAGTTAGCAGATTCATTGATAAAAGATAAGCTAGAAAAAGACTATACAATTTTAGAGGAATTCAAAGGAAAAGATTTGGAGCATTTAGAATATGCCCACCCATTTGAAAACGAAATAAAAGATTATAAAAAATTAAAACAAAATCATGAAAAAGTACACACTGTTTTATTATCGAAAGAATATGTCACAACAGAAGCGGGAACAGGATTAGTTCATTGTGCCCCTGGATGTGGGCCAGAGGATTATGAAGTTGGCCACAAAAATAATATTCCGCCCTATAATGAGGTTGGCCACACTGGAAAATTCAATTCGGGGATGGGGAAATTCACAAATTTAATCGCTAAAAAAGACGATAATAAATTTATAAATGAATTAGAAAATTTGGGTGCACTAATTACTACAGAAATTGTAGAACATGATTATGCACACTGCGAAAGAAGTAATGATCCAGTAATATTCAGAACAACAAATCAATGGTTTTTCAAAGTAGAAGATTTGAAAGAAAAAATGATATCTTATAATAAAAAGATACATTGGGTTCCAAAAACAGTTGAAAATTCATATATTTCATGGTTAGAAAATCTAAGGGATAACTCCATAACAAAACAAAGATTTTGGGGAACTCCAGTACCAATCTGGAAATGTACAAAATGTAAGGAATACAAAGTAATTTCCACAAAAAAAGAATTAGAATCATTATCAAATAAAAAATTAGAAAATTTACATAGGCCATGGATAGATAAAATAATGGTCCCCTGTAAATGTGGGGAAACAATGAAAAGAATTCCAGACATATTAGATGTTTGGATAGATGCCGGGGTGGCATCATGGGCATGTTTGTATTTTCCAAAAAGAAAAGATTTATTTGAAAAATTATTTCCAGCAGATTTTATCCTAGAAGCAAGAGAGCAAGTCAGGGGATGGTTTAACCTATTGATGATAGCTTCAATAATCGGATTAGATAAAATCCCTTTTAAAAATGTTTATGCCCATGGCATGTTGACAGATGTAGATGGCGTGAAAATGTCAAAATCTTTGGGAAATGTAATTTCACCATATGAAATTATTGAAAAGTATGGTGCAGATACATTAAGATTATATTTTTCACAAACAAATGCCGGGGAAGACATATCTTTTTCTTGGGATGAGATGGATGTAAAAAAAAGAAATCTAATGATTCTTTGGAACACATTCAATTATTTAATGGAATATTCAAAATCTCAAAAAATAGATCCTACCAAGTTGCCAAAGGATTTAGAAATCGAAGAAAAATATATTATTTCAAGGTTAAATAGTACAATAAAAAAAGTTACAGAACTTTATGAATTTTATGAATTAGATAAAATTCCTTCAGAGATAGAAAACTTATTTTTAGATTTATCCAGGAATTATATGCAATATACTAGGGATAAAATACAAAAAAAACCAGAGCTAGTGTTATCCACAATTTACAAAGTTTTGTTAGACACTATCAAAATGTTATCTACAATCTCTCCATTTGTCACAGAAAAAATATTTTTAGAATTAAAGAAAGAATTCAATTTGAAAGAAGAATCCATTTCTCTATGTGATTGGCCAAAATATGATAAGAAAAAAATAAACAAGGATTTGGAAGAGGAAGTAAGATTCGCGGACCAAATAATAAAATCAGGACTTTCAGCAAGGGAAAAAATAAAAACCGGAGTAAGGTGGCCATTGAAAAATATAACCGTAGTTTCAAATTCAGATGCAGCCGAAAGAACAATAAAAAATTTAAAAGAATTAATTAAATCAAAATTAAACATAAAAGATATTCTTTATGAAAAAACATTTTCCGGCGCAAGATTAGAAATAGTTCCAAATTATTCTCAAATAGGGAAAGATTTTCAAAAAGATTCACTAATAATTCGAAAAGAATTAAATGATGATTTATTAACCGAACTAAATGAAAAAGGCACATTAAAAATTAATAAATTTGAATTAAATAAATCACACATAATTGTAAAAGAACATTTACCGGAAAATTTGGTCTCTTCTGAATTCAACAGGGGAAAAGTAATTTTAGAAACAGAAGTAAATGAAGAACTAGAAAAAGAAGGATTTGCAAGAGAATTAATGAGGAGAATCCAAGATATTAGAAAAGAGAATGATCTAAAAAAACAAGATAAAATAAATTTAGCAATAATTTCAGAATTAGATATTTCAAAATGGGGAGATATGATAAAATCAAAAGTTGGTGCCAACAATCTAGATTTTGAAAAGAAACTATATCCAATCAAAGACAAATTAGAAATAAAATCAAAGAAATTCGAAATTTATATAGAAATTAATTCCTGGTGAATAACAACGGCTTTTTATAAACATTTATATACTCTTCCTCTAATCCTTTATATATAATTTTCAGGGGGAAAATCAAATGGGTAAAAAAACTATCAAAATCGTTAACATTGTTTGTTCAACTTCTTTAGAGCACGATGTACATTTAATAAGATTGGCAGAAACACTTTCCAATACAGAATATAATCCTGAGCAGTTTCCAGGATTAGTTATGAGGATAAGAGATCCAAAAACAACAGCATTAATTTTTAGTTCAGGAAAGATTGTTAGCACTGGAGCAAGATCACTGAAAAAAGTACGAGAATCCATAAATGAGATAATAAAAGCAGTAGCAAAAATTGGTGTAAAAGTAACAATCAAACCAAAAATCACTGTGCAGAATATGGTGGCATCCGGAGATATTGGATTAGATTTAAATTTAAATGAACTGGCTATGAAACTAGAGAATTCAGAATATGAACCAGAGCAGTTCCCCGGATTGGTATATAAATTGCCAGGTACAAAAGCAACATTCCTACTATTTAGTAATGGAAAAATTGTCTGTACTGGAACAAAATCTGAATCGGATTTAAAATCTGCAGTTCAAACATTAGCTGCAAATTTAAGAAAGTTAAAATAACTTTTTTTTCTTTTTATCACTTTCCAACATATATTTTTTTAAACTAGGGTAAACTCCTCATGGTAAAGAGGAGATAAATTTGCCAAAAGACGCTTTAGATCAGATAGAAAGATTCAAGGAATTCCTAGAAACAGTATATATAAAGGAGCTAAATGATGCTGTCAAATGGGGAAATAAATCCATAACACTAGATTTCTTAGAATTATCCAAATTCGATGTGGAATTATCCGAACAATTTTTAAATGAACCCTATGAAACTTTCCTAAATGCGGGCCTAGCAATAGATCAATTAGAGTTGCCAGAAAAGAAAACATTCAATATCAGATTTACTAATCTTCCAGCTTCTCAAAAAAGACAAATTAGGAATGTAAGGAGTGCAGATTTATTCAGTATGATTATTATTGAGGGGATTGTACGTCAGGCATCAGATGTAAGGCCGCAGGCAATTTCTGCAAAATTCGAATGCCCTACTTGCGGAAATCTATTATCCATTTTACAAATAGAGCAAGCTTTCAAAGAGCCAACCAGATGTAGTTGTGGCAGAAAAGGCCATTTCAAATTATTAAAAAAAGATATGGTTGATGCTCAAAGAATAATTCTAGAGGAATCTCCCGATATGTTGGACGGAGGGTCACAACCAAAAAGATTGCAAGTATTCTTACAAGAGGATTTAGTTGAACCAAGGATGGAACAAAAAACAACTCCCGGGACAAGAGTGAGGGTAATGGGAATCTTAAAGGAAGTCCCAATTCTATTGAAGACTGGCACACCATCAAGAATGTTTGATTTGGCCGTAGATGCAAACAATATAGAACCGGTCCAAGAGGCATTTGAAGATTTGGACATCAATGAAGAAGAATTGAAAGATATTAGAATCTTAGCAAAAGATAAGGAGATTTTTAACAAATTACGAGATTCTATTGCACCATCCATATTTGGATATAAGGAGATCAAAGCATCATTAGTTTTACAATTATTCGCAGGCACAAGAAAAGTAATGTTTGATGGTGTAATCCGGAGAGGAGATATACATATTTTACTTGTCGGAGATCCAGGGGCAGGAAAATCACAGCTATTGCAATTCATTTCAAAATCTGCACCAAAAGCAAGATTCATTTCCGGAAAGGGTGCATCTGGGGCAGGTTTGACTGCAGCCGTAGTTAAAGATGAATTTTTGAAAGGATGGAGCCTAGAGGCCGGAGCAATGGTATTAGCGAACAAAGGAATTTGTGCAATAGATGAATTAGATAAGATGTCACATGAGGATCGAAGTGCATTACACGAGGCATTAGAGCAACAA
>JABJPM010000008.1 GCA_018663865.1 Candidatus Woesearchaeota archaeon
CAGAGGTTTCACAATCCTCAGGACAACTTGTAAAATTTTCTCCAATATCGCAAGTCCCATCACCACAAAAAGGTATAACAATTTCACTAACAATTAATTCATTACTAGATTCAATATTATCGCCCCCATCTACTAAACTAGCTCTAAACCTGTACTCCGGATTGCTAGCTACATCATTTTGATATTCTGCTATCCAAGTTGTAACCGCACTACTTTCAGAAAAATAAACATTAGAAGGAGTAATATTCACAGGATCATCAAGAATAATATCATTCTCCCAAATTTCGAAACTAACTTCTTGACCATCACAATTATTCCCTTGAACATTTAAACTAACTTCTGTACCTTCTTCAACTTCGGTTTCGCCCCATGAAGCAGAAGTTAAATCACATTGAGGAGCGGTGCCATCAAATGAAACTGGAACTCCATTACTTACTTCCCCTTCTGAATCAATTACAAATAGATATAATTGTTCATCACCAAAAGAACCTTTATTGGCAGTAAATTGAATATTTGATCCATCCCAAATTGTGTGAGGAAGTTGTAATTCACAATGGCCCCCAGTTGTTTCAATAGTTCCCCAACTTTTGAAATCACAAATCATTATCCTTGCAACACTGGAATCCACATAGACTTCATCAAAAAGAAGGTATTCACCATCTGCTTGCGGATCTCGAACAGAGTGGAAACCAGCAGGGATAAATGTACGTTTAAGACCTGGATGATCTGCGGTTTGTGTAATAATATTTGAACGAAAAAGAATCATCTTCCCATCAATAAATAATTTCATTTTACCATCAGCAATGCCATTACCAGTATTTTCATAAAACTCATATTCCAAATGATGCCACCTTGAAAGATCCATATCTGAGGGAGTAGGACTGGAAATCCGATCGACAGTAGTTTCAGCATACTCTCTAGCCAAACCCCATCTATCCCCACCAATAGACACATATTGATTAGCAGAACCTAGGTTCCTAAAAATTTTCACATTACCCCAAACCCCATTGACATCTTCATCAAAAACGAAATTTGAAGAAAACTTGACCCACATAGAAGAATACCATTTTTCCGAAGTAAAATGATGATCATGAGTGGAAAAAAATGTTGCTGAATCTGCCATCCCTCCCCCAGATTCATTCCAGTCAGTATCCGCCATAACCTTAGCATTAAAAATTGAATACGGAGTACGCAATTCTGTAGTTACATCCGAAAAAAGATTGTAATAAGAAGATGATCCATACTCCCAATGCCAACGGTCAACGACTATCCCATCATCAAAATTATCATAAGTATGAGGGGATACATCATCCTTAACACCCAAACCAGAACCACTAATACTAAAACTTTCACCATGAATTAAAACACTATTAGAAACAGAAGTAATCTGAGGTTCAATAACACCCTGGCAAATTCCCTCTACGCAATTATTACCCTCACAATCTCCACTTGATTGGCATGCAGGAATACCATCCCACCCTACCATTCTTGCTGCCATCCACCAAACAGCTTTGGCTTTTGCAACACATAAAGCAGAATTTGAATGTGCGCAACCATCCGACCCAGAACCCCAATCAGGATGACGAATTTGAATTGTACTCCCTTCTCCACAGGGATGTTCAGAACTAGGAGGTTGCATATCCTCACCATGATATTCTATATCTGCTTGATCAAAAAGAACACCATCATTAGATATGGCCTCATCTCTAATATCTTGATTATATTGAGTAACTCTTTCACCATCAACGCCACACTCAGAAATTGGAGTTGAGGTATCTTGATCTGTAGGAGCAGTGCCATAAATATATTCAGTATTAGGGGAATTACTTCTAAATTCATCTAATGAATTAAAATAAGCATCACGCCTTTCTTCATTAAATGTGATGTCTGATCCACCCTCATTGTGAATACTATCCCCCCTTATTATATGAAAAGACCAACCAAACATACTAGCATCAAAAGGATCTCCTAAAGAAATTGATTCATCTGCACTATCTAATGTCCTTTGCCTTCCAGAAGAAGTTGACCAATAATGGTCATCATCATTCCTACATTCATATTGCCCAGAACCGGCACCCCAACTAGACCCACTATATTGGCCCTTAATAAATCGAAGTGCACCATTAGAAGAAGATAAATCATTCAAATCACATTGAATATCTACTTGATAAATTGAATCCATATCTTCTAATTTTTCAAGACCCCCTATGAAAACGGTGTTAATATTGTCATCAAAATCTCCAACTAATTGTTGTGAATGAGATCTCCCTGGAAACTGAATAAGAAATCTTTCCGACTTAACTTGTTCAATCCAATAAGAAGGTATATCCCCATTATCAAAAGCAATAACAGCATTATGGTCTGCAATAATTGCCGCATTAACATTACTAATAACAAAAATAAATATAAATAATAATAACAATCTCTTTTTCATATTAACTAATTATGCCAAATCTATTTAAATTTAACTAAACAAAAACATTTATAAAAAATAAAAATAAAAAACTATTATGAAAAAAAGAATAGATATTTTATTTGGAGTTTTAACATTGATAGTTTTAGCAACATTATTTTCAAATGCGAATAATGAACCTAGATTATCTCCAGGATTTCAAGAAGGTGCACCAAAACTAAATTCGAATATAGGATTACTTCATGCGCCATGCAGCGATGCATGTTGGAACGGAGATGGGTGCAAACAAGCAGAATCGATTAAAAAAGAATCTGGAAATTATCTATGCATGTGCAGTTCATGTGACAACATGGATAGGTGTAAATTAGAATCTGAAACTCCTTCAGAATTCATTTGGAATTGTTAAAAAAAATTATTTCTTCTTTTTTACAACTTTTTTAGTAACTTTCTTTTTAACAGTCTTCTTCTTTTTTGCTTCTTTCTCTCTTAATTCTTTGGCTTTTTTTCTAGCCTCGGAAATAAACTTCCAAATGGGATAAGGTTTTTTGGAATACGGTGAATCCTTCACCATTTTATCGACCTTACCATCCAAGATATCAACCCTTACTAAGGTAGAATAAGAGAGTTGATTCATGAATCCACCCTCTTTTATAACAAATTGAACATCATATGGTCCAGACGACCAATTTCCAGTAAATTGATGCATAAATTTTTTAAAAGTTGCAACAGATTTACAATGTTCTTTAGAAACTCTCAAATATTTATTTTTGTGATACGGTGCCTTATACGCCTCTCTTATTTTTAAAACCAACATTGGTTTTATAAAATTAACTTTGATATTATCGTCCATCTGATTTAATAAATTCATAAACCACTATTTAAAACTTTCCCAAAATATTTGAAAAAACTTTAAAAAACTCATCACTTCTTAATTCATATTTTGTTCTTGCAAAGGATGAAAAAATCATTTTTACACCATATTTTTTACAAAACTTAACATTTTGTTTCATCCTGCCCAAAATTCTTGCTCTTTGTTTGCCAGAAGAATTTAATAAATAAGAAAAATCAAATCCTATTGCGACATCATTTTTTGCAGCCAATTTACATAAAACTTGATTCAGTCCAGATCTTCGCGAGAACATTAAATCTTTTCTAGAATTTTTTTCTGGACTCAGCAAAATATCAATTTTTTTATTTTCAACAGCAAATCGGTTGATATCCAACTCTCCGCCCTGAATAATGATTTTTCCAGTCGAATCATTAATTTTTTTTCTTAAATCTTTAAGGGGAACATCAATTATTTCAATTAACTCTGTTTCAATCCCTAGAAATTGTTCAAGTTCTTTATCCTGTATTAAAACCAAATGATTCATTTTATTTCTTTGAAACTTTTTTCATCACCATATTCTAAAAAATCCTTGTGATGTTTTGGCTCTTCGAAATTTTCATATTTTTTATGTTTAATTCCGCACCAATATGCTTCAGTATCCCATGCAATTTTAACAAAATAATTTGCCAATCCACCCATATATCCGCAATAGGTGCAATTTATCTTATCAATCATATTTAAGTAAGAAAGTTTGCTACGGTCCATTTTTATATAATCTGACCTTTTAACGGTGGGTAGTCCCCATAATGGAAAACAAACTCTATGGTATAATTCTACAACTGAATCTAACACTATCGCAGGAAATAATGCCAGCCAAATAAACGGTATGGAAATCAAATGTTTTGAACGCCTTTTGTATTTTCTATAATTCATGATAAAAAGAGAAAAAAGAAGTTTATAAAATTAATTATTAACATCCCATGCCAATAACAGTCCCATAAGCATCATATAGATCAAAAGATGCAAAACCCTGGCAATCTTCAATATGCATAGTATCTCCGTGATTATCAATGCACCGTAATTGGTATCCCCCAGTCACTTGTTCTATTCCGCCCGGGCAATCTCTATCCAAAAAGGCACCACTTACTGATATTGTCCCCGCATTAGTTAATCCAGTACTTTTAATTTTATCTTGAAGATTCAATTCCCTTGGCGCACTCAATTCCGAACTATTCATTCCAGAAAAAATAACTACACCCAAAATTAAAACTCCAATGACAACTCCAATTATTTTATTATTCATTTATTATCACACTCCTTTCAATAAAACTAAAAATAGATATAGAAATATTTCTATTTAATAAACTCAACAATATCTTTTAATTTATACCCTTCAGAAGTATTTACGACTAAAAGATTATATTTTTTATCTTTCGCTTCAATAACAATAGTATCAAAAATTTCGGCTTCAATATTGTTTTTAATTTTATTAGCACTATAATTTCTCTTTTTCAATCGATCACGCAAAATTGTGATATCACAAGTAGTTACAATACAAAAATCAACATATTTTTTTGGCAAATAATGACTTAAATGAGAATCGATAATTAAATTTTCTGATTTTTTTATAATTTCAATTAAAACTTTATTTAATTTTTTTACATCAACAATTGCACATTTATTTTCAGTATCATAATCATCAGCTAATTTCTTATCTTTGATCAACTTAGAAACATCCAAGTATTCATAATTTAAAGTTTTACTAATTTTTTTACTTAACGTAGTTTTACCAGTACCAACAGAACCACTAACAATTATTATAGCCATATATATTAAAAAGAAAAAAAGAAGTTTATAAATTTATTTATTAACAACCCATTCCTATGACATTCCCATTACCATCATAGATATCAAAAACTCCGCCACTAGAACAGTCATCAAAATTAAGGGGGTAACCATGATTGCCAATACATTGTAATTCAGATCCGCCGCCATGGAAATCACCTTGCTGCACATGATCTATTCCGCCGGGGCAATCCCTATTTAAAAATGCTGCGCCAACAGGCATGACATCAGGGTTAGTTAATCCAGTACTTTTTCCCTTGATGGCTAATTGTGATGGACTCATTTCAGGATTATTCATTCCAGAAAAAATAACTACGCCCAAAATTAAAACTCCAAGGATAATTCCGATTATTTTATTATTCATTTTTCACCTCCGGCCCTATTGTAGTTCCAACAAATTGTTTACCATTTAATAATTTATTTAAATTTTTCAAATCGTTATTCACAATATAAGTTTTAATCTTAGCTTTACTAATTATTTTTGCAGCACTTTGATCTAAAACGAAATGTTGCCCAGCCTTAAACTTAATTTTATCAATTCTTTTTTTGAAATCTTTAAATGAGATCGATGGAATAAATTTTGCAGTTTTACAAGTGGTAGGATTTTTATCGAACAATCCAGCAACATTAGTCATATTAATTAGATAATCTGCATTAATCAATTCTGCAACTTCCGCGGCATTGCCATCAGAGGTCATATTTTTTTGCATCCCTAATGCGCCACAGATAACTAAATTATTTTTTCTAAGTAATTTCTTTACATCTATTAATTTTTCAGGAATCTCCTGGGAAGAATCAAAAACACCAGAAACCAACCTGGCATTCAACCTAGTACTTGCAATACCCACAACACTAAACATTTCTTCTTTGGAAGTTACATGCCTTAAACCATCAATATATTTTCTAGCAGTACTTCCACCGCCTGTAACAATTACTACTTTATTTTTACGAGAAAACAATTTAATAAACTTAGAAAATTTTTTCAGATAGACATAATCAACTTTATCCGGCACAATAATTGAACCACCTAAAGATATCACAACTTTTTTCATATAACTAAAAATAATATAAAGAATATATAAATGTTTTTAAAACAAATCCATATCCCCCATATATGATAATTGGCGTAACGGGATTTTATGGTTCCGGAAAAGATACATTAGCGAATCATTTAGAAGGGCAGGGTTTTGAACATCACTCACTATCCGATGAAGTTAGGAAGGAAGTTCTAAAAAATAATCTAAATTTGACAAGAGAAAATCAAATAGAAATTGCAAATCAAATTAGAAAAACGAAAGGGTCAGATTATTTTGCAAAAAAAGTAATAGAAAAAATAGAAAAAAATAAGACAGTAATAACATCAATAAGAAATGAACAAGAACTTTTAGAATTGAGAAAATTAGATAATTTCATTTTGATAAACACTGTGGCACCAGTGAGAGAAAGATTTGACAGAATAAAAAAACGAAAAAGATATGGGGATCCAAAAACTTTAGAAGAACTAAAAAAAAAGGAAAAGCAAGAACAATCAAATAATCCTTCAAATCAACAATTACACATAATCACAAAATCTGCAGATATAATAATAAATAATAATGGGACATTGAAAGATTTAGAAAACAAAATTGATAAATTCTTAAGAGATTGGGAACCAAAATTATCTAAAAAAAATAAACCAATAGAATGGGACACATATTTTATGGGAATTGCACTACTATCTGCAAAAAGAAGCAAGGATCCAAACACGCAAGTAGGTGCATGCATAATAAATCAAGAGAAAAAAATAATAGGGATTGGATATAATGGATTTCCAAGGGGCTGCCCAGATGATAAATTACCTTGGGCAAGAGAAGCAGAAAATAAAAATGATACAAAATATCCCTATGTTGTTCATGCGGAAGCAAATGCCATACTTAATTCAACTAGAGAATTAAAAAATTCAAAAATATATGTTGCATTATTTCCTTGTAATGAGTGTGCAAAATTGATAATACAGTCGGGAATGCAAGAAGTCATATACCTTGATGATAAATACAATGGTGATGATGCGCACAAGGCATCCATAAAATTATTGAAAATGGCGGGAATAAAAATTAGAAAATTAGAAAATAAAACAAATAAAATAGAATTAAATTTTGAAAATGGACTCGATTGAATGGATATTGAAGGGGGAATTAACTAAGATGCCCTATAAATTTTCAAAATTGGGAGAACATTCATTAGAAGAATATATCCAAGTAGAGACAATATTGGAATCAAGCCTAGGATTGATAAAAACTAATGTTGAATCATTACCTGAACGAATAGAACTTTACGAGGGCACTATTGAAAATAAAAAAGAATATGTTCTAAAATTAATGAATATTTATATTAATAAATTTAATCGACAGTAAATAATCTAGAATCGTGTACGTCAAAAATTCCAGAACGTGCACCAGCATCTAACCAACCATGCGCATAATTTAAAGCTGCAAATGCATTAACAAAATCGTTTTTTTCATAAAAATGTTGAGCATCCCTGATATACCTATCAATCATATCTAAAAAATCTTCGCCTTTTTCTTTGTCGGCAACATTATCTTTAGCCATCTCATGAGCCTCACGACTAATGGAGAAATATTTCAAAAGTTTTTCTTCGCTTATTGTATTCATAATAAAAAAATAAAAAAGAAGTTATTCTTCTTTAGCTTCATCCTCAGTTACTTCAGCTTCCTCTGATTCTTCTTCAGCTTCTTCGATTTTTTCTACAGCTTCATCTTCGATTTCTTCCGATTTTTTAGATTCATCTTCGATTTCTTCAGCAACTTCTTCATCAGTAGGTTCATCCCCTTCTTCACCAAATTCTTCAACTTCAGTTTCAGCAACTTCTTCATTTGCTTCTTCTAAATCAGTTCTTTCGCTACCTTTCTTAAGTAATGCTAAGTTCAAAGCTTGCTTTCCTTTTTCTGTTTCTTCTGGATCGAATGAAACTTGATCATTCTCTCTTAAAAAAACTCTTTTATCAAGCGCTGTGTGATGAATAAAGTAATCTTCGCCATTTTCACCTTTAACAAATCCGTATCCTTTTCTTATGTTATACCATTTAACTGTTCCTTCCATTTTTCCTCCTAATACAATATCTGAAAGATTTAACTTCGGTATTGTTTATGCTTTTTTAGTCATTAATCTATTTATAAACTTTTGGATGAATAGGCCAATATCAGGTATCCATGAAATAAATAAATATAAATAATAAATTCTTGAGAGAAAAAATGAATAAACCAGAAAATAAAGAAGCAAATAGCATAATCGGGAAGGAATACAAATGTTTAGATAACGGATTTGTTAGATTGATAGACTATATGGGGGATGATGCGGCAATAGTTCAAGCTGCGAGGGTTAGTTATGGGAAAGGAACAAAATCCACTTCTGAAGATGAAAAATTATTAAGATATATGATGCGAAATGGGCACAGTTCCCCATTTGAAATGGTAGAATTAAAATTTCATGCAAAAATGCCAATTTTTGTTGCAAGGCAATGGATAAGATATAGAACTGCAAATATTAATGAATACAGTATGAGATACTCAGAGCCAATGGCAGAAGCATATGTGCCAAAATTGGAGGATATACGATTACAGAGTACTACAAATAAACAGGGTGGATCAAAAAAGAAACTTGAAGATATAACCCAACAAGAAATAAAAGATAACATAGAAAATCACAACATAGAATCGTTTAAATTATACAACACTTTCAATGGACAAGATATTGCTAGGGAATTGGCAAGAACAGTATTGCCAGTAGGCACATATACAGAATGGTATTGGAAAAATGATCTAAGAAATACATTTCACTTTCTAAATCAAAGATTAGACGCACATGCGCAACCTGAAATCAAAGTTTATGCGGAATCAATTGCAAAAATAGTAAAAAAAATTGTTCCAATTGCATATAGTTCCTTTGAAGACTATATCTTGAATGCTACTACATTTTCCGCACAAGAAATGAATTCTCTAGAAATGATATTGAAAGAGAATATAAATCCTGAATTAGCAGCAATAAAACATAAACTCGAAGGCAGAGAACTATCAGAATTTCTAAAAAAAATAAACGTGTTGGCGAATCAAAAAAATCCCGAAGGATGAGTTAAAAACGCCAACACAACACACAAATTACAATGAAATCACTCCGAAGAGCAAAAACAATGCAAAAAGTGCATGATAAATCAAGAAATACTAATATATAAATATTATCATTCTACAAAAATTATAAAAACAGGTAAAAAAAATAACAAATATGAAAAATATTTTAATAACAATCATAATAATATTGACAATTCTAAATCTGACATTTCTTATTGAAACAACAAAAAACCAAGACCTAAAAAATTATTATTACCATGGAGAAGAACTTTCAGACGACTATATAGAAAAAGAAAAAATACACATGAGGGAAGTAAAGGATTTGATAAACATTTCATTAATTATTAATGCAATATTATTATTTTTGTTAAAAATAAAGGGGAACACAGATTATAAAAAAATAGGAAAATACCTCGTAATATTTTCAATCAGTTCATACATTGCGGCAATCTTTTTTCAACAATTTTTTCACGGCTTTCATCAAATAATCTTTAACTCAAATAATTGGTTACTGCCTGCAAATTCGGAATTAATTCAAACATACCCTTCATCATATTTTAAAAATATTTTCATAATAATAAACACAATACATTTATCGATAGGAATCACATTAACTTTTTCAATTTATTCAAAGCTTCGTTCAAAACTTGAACCTCATCTAAAGTGTTATATAAATAGAAGCTAGCCCTTGCTGAACCCTCGATATTTTGAGCATTATACCAGGAATGAACACAATGCCTTCCGCTCCGAATCATTATATTATCACTTGTATCTAAAATCGTAGCAACTTCATGATAATTTACCCCGGGAACATTAAAATTTGCAATACTTCCCGAATTATTTCCAATTAATTTTAAACCAGAAACATCCACTGCATTGCGCAATTTAATTTCATGATCGTGTATATCGGACATACCAATTTTGCTAAGGTATTTTACTGCTGCGCCCAAACCAATAATTCCCGCATAATTTTGCAATCCGCCTTCAAATTTGTGCGGTAATTTTTCCATAACAAAATCATTATATGTGCTATTAATTACAGTTTCACCGCCAATAATGAATTGTTTCATATTCTTGAGTAATTCTTCTTTGGCATAAAAAACTCCAGTGCCAGAGGGACCCAACATTTTGTGCCCAGAAAATGATAAATAATCCAAATCCAATTTTTTTACATTAATCTCATTGTGAGGCACATGTTGTGCACCATCAAGATGAACCTTGACATTATTTTCATGGGCAATTTTAACTATTTCCTTTATTGGCAATGTATATCCATCCAAATTACTGGTTGCAACAAAACTAACCAACTCATAATTTCTAACTCCTTCAGAGAATTTTTCCAAATTGAAAGAATAATCTTCATTCGATCTTAATATTCCTTGTTTAAATTTTTGCCATGGAACTAGATTTGAATTATGTTCCCTATCTGTCAATAAAACTTTTTCCCCATTAAAAGAATTAGCCAATAAATTGATTCCTTCAGTTGCGTTTTTAGTAAATATAATTTCACTATCTTTTTTTGCACCAATGAAATTTTTAATTAATCTCCGAGAAGAATTGACTTCGTCGCTAACCATATTTCCTAATTTATGGGTACTTCTCCCTGCACAGGCAGGATATTCATTATAATATTCAGTTATTTTATTAACAACTTGTTTAGGCCTCAAAGACATACAGGCAGAATCAAAATATCTAATCCCCTTGTTCAATACAGAAAAATCTTCTCGAATTTTATCAACATTCATCTTGATAAGAATGAATAATTCATTAATAAACTTTACTATGGATCAGAACAATCTCCGCATTCACATTCAGTACCGCATTCTTCGCAAATTCCGTCAGCACATTGAGGGTCCTCGCAACTGACAATCTCTTCATCAACAACATCCCCTCCACCTTCGCCGGTAATAATACAATAACCTGGGACTTCATCCCCTTCTGAAATTCCATTACAATTATCATAAACAATTACATTATACAATGCTTGTCCACTAAAAAATAAACTTACAAAAAATAAAATTACAAAAAACCAAGATATAACTTCAAAATATTTATGTACACCCTTTGCCAATTTTGTAGACTTGCCTATTAATCTCCCAACAATCTTACTTTTTACTTTAACATCCAATCCGGATTGACATTTCCTTAAAGTCATTCTTCTAAATACACAATCGAATGCTTCCTTTGCTAATGGACGATAACTAGCAGAAAAAATTGCTAAGATTCCAAATACTATTAAACTTAATAAACAAATCATAAAACAAAATATAAACTTTAATTTAAAAAGATTTCTGTAAGTTTAAACCAATAACAATTAAATACTAATATGCAATCAAAGGAATATGATTGACCCAGTTGCGATAAATTTTGGACCTGTAAAAATTCATTGGTATGGAATAATTATGGCATTCGGATTTTTAATTGCTTATTTCGTCTCCCAAAAATTAGCGAAATATCGAAATATCTCAAAAAAAGATATTTCAGATTATTTTACATATTTCGTAATTTCAGCAATCCTTGGGGCAAGAATATTTGCAGTAATATTAAATTATAAAATATATCTATCCAATCCATGGGAAATATTTGCAGTTTGGCACGGAGGAATGGCAATTCATGGCGGGATAATCGGTGTATTTTTAGCTACGTATTATTTTGCTAAAAAAAGAAAAATAAAATTTTATGATCTATTAGATATAATGGTAATTCCAACTGCACTAGGATTATCAATGGGAAGAATTGGAAATTTTATAAATCAAGAATTTTATGGTAGGCCAACATTATTGCCATGGGGAGTTTACTTTGATAACTTGCAAGAAAAAAGGCACCCATCTCAAATTTATGAATCTATAAAAAATCTGATTATATTTTCAATAACATTAAAATTATTTTTATTTAAGAAATTAAAAAGCGGGACAATCTTTTGGGCATTCATATTATTATATTCCGTATTGAGATTTTCAGTTGAATTTTTCAAAGACATGCCAACATTTCTAAATCTAACTTATGGTCAGATAATTTCAATACCTCTGGCGATAACTTCGATATATTTTCTTAAAAAAATTGGCAAACCTTTAAATAATAATAAGTAATAACGAAATTATTCTAATAACATTAAAGGAGGAACAAAATTGGAAGAACATACAAATAATGAAAAGAAGAAACATGAGGATCATCATGAAGAAAAAGAACATGTAGATCATCATGAAGAGAAAGAACATGCAGATCATCATGAAGAGAAAAAACAGGTAGATCATCATGAAGAGAAAAAACATGAGGATCACCATAAAGAAAAAAAACCTATTACTAAAAAAAATAATTGGAAAATAGCTAGTTTTGTTATGGGACTTATATTAATAATCAGTCTTGGATTCAATACAGCCGGATTATCTTCAATATCGGGGGATGCTGTAGCAGAAAATGCTATTGAATTTATTAACACGGAATTATTACAAGGTCAGACACCAGCAACACTTGAGGACGTAACAACAGAAAATGGATTGATAAAGGCAATGATCAATGTTCAAGGCCAAGCAACACCAATCTACATTTCGAACGATGGGGAATTATTATTCTTACAAGCAGTTCCATTAGGAGAAACAACACCAAAACAATCTCCCCCTGCTCAAGAACAACCTAAACCTCAGGATGTCCCTAAATCAGATATTCCAATTGTAGAAACGTTCATAATGAGCCATTGCCCATACGGTACACAGATTGAAAAAGGAATATTACCTGTGGCAAATTTACTTGGAGATGCAATAGATTTTAACATAAAATTTGTTTACTATGCTATGCATCCAACGCAAGGCGAAGTTGAAGAACAATTAAATCAATACTGTATACAAGAAGAACAAAATGATAAATTTTTAACATACTTAGAATGTTTCCTTGAAAAGGGCGACGGAGAAGGATGTTTAGAGTCTACAGAAATTGATATAACTGCATTAACTGAATGTACAATAAAAACAGATGAAGAGTTTAGCATTACAGCAAATTTAGAAGATGAATCGTTATGGCTAAACGGAAGATTCCCACTATTCAATATACACAAAACTGAAAATGAATTGTATGGTGTCAAAGGATCTCCAGCATTGGTAATTAATGGACAAACAGTTCAGAGCGGAAGAGATTCTGTAAGTTTACTTAATGCTATCTGTAATGCATTTAACGTTGCCCCAGAAGAATGTAATACTGAATTTGAGGCAGTAGCCCCAGGTCCAGGATTTGGATGGGATTCAACAGGTGCAAGTAATAATGCAGCAGCATGTGGTGGTTAATGACTACCCACTTTTTTTTCTTTTTTTAGTTAATTTTATAAATAATATAAGTAATAGCAATTTAAGTCCCGTCATAGCTCAGCGGTAGAGCGTGTGGCTGTAGATACTATTAGACTATGTCGAAAAGACTAGGTATGAAAAATAGTCAGCTGAACCCGCAAGGTCCCCGGTTCAAATCCGGGTGACGGGATACTTTTCATTTCTCTTAAGTGGTGACAAATAGAAAGATTTATAAGGTATTTATTGATTATATAATTGATTAAAATGACTAAAATTCCAAAAATAAATATTATGAATATCATAGGGACCATAGATTTGGGGATTAAATTAGATTTAAATAAAATAAAAACACATAAGGATGCAGAATACAATCCCAACAAATTTCCGGGTCTAGTGTATAGATTGAAAAATCCAAAAACAAGTTATTTATTATTAGAAAACGGAAAAATTATTTGCACTGGAGCAAAATCTGAAGAAGAACTAAATTTGGGAATAGAATCATTATTAGACATCTTAGAAGAAAAGGATATATTTGAGGATTATGAATCAATAGATATGGATTTAGATTGCCAAATGAAACCCATGGTGCACCAATATATGATTTGCGAAGAGATGGGCATCATGGATATCATTTACATTTATTAAAATTACATAACGGAAAATACATACAAACAGATTATGCTTTTTCTATTGATGATGGAAAAGTTTATGCATTTGAACATAAAGTTGGAAAAATTAAATTCAAAATAAATAATGCCCCATCAAATAAATTAGTTAAAGAAATAAAACCTTTAATACTTGACTCAATTAAAGGAATCAATCCTGAGGCTTGGAGAGTTATTAATAACGGAAAGATACATTTTTTCAATTTATGATTATAAAATCAAAATGAAAGAAAGAAATTATGGATAACAAAATTCTTTTTCTCCCTTTATTATTATAAAAAAGGAATAAAGTGCATATTCGGGTGACGGGAGTCTTTTTAAATGCCCCTTGAAAAAAAAACAAAACATTTATAAATGAGGGGATTGCCCTAAATTCAACAAGCAACATCCCTCTCTAAAATGATCCAATTATAAAAATTCACAATTTGATAGCTTAGAGAGATTTATGCCCGGATGGTGTAGTTCGGTTAGCATAAAGCCCTGTCGCGGCTTTGACCCGGGTTCAAATCCCGGTTCGGGCGTGGGGACCGGTAGCTCAGCTTGGTAGAGCACTTGGCTTTTAACCAAGGGGTCGCGGGTTCAAATCAAAGCAAAAAACTTTGTGAAAGTCCCGTCCGGTCCACCTAATAATTAAACAAAAATGGCAAAAGAATTCGATATCAAAAAACATTCATTGGTCCCTGAACATACCAAGCTTACTGAAGAGGAAGCAAAAAAAGTTCTAAGTGAATTTAACATAACAAAAGATGAAATTCCAAAAATACTACTTTCTGATGCAGCAATTGAAAAATTATCTCCAGAATATGGAGACATAATAAAGATTGTTAGAAAAAGTCAAACAAACACAAACACAACATATTACAGGGTGGTTGTAAATGGTTAAGGGATATAAAGACATAATTTCAAATTATTTTGAAAATCATTCATTCGTAGAATCAAACATTAAATCATTCAATAGATTTGTAGATAAAGACTTACCAACAATAGTTAATAATGTTGGGGAAATAATCCCGACGATAATTCCTCAAGAAGTAGAAAATTTCAAAATTAAATTATCCGATATTAAAGTAGGTATGCCAAAAATAACTGAAGCAGATGGATCAAAAAGAGATTTATATCCGGTAGAAGCTAGGCTAAGAAAATTAACTTATGCTGCACCGATTACATTGAATGTTAGTGCTCACATTAATGATGTACAAAGAGAGACATTTACAACAGAAGTTGGAAGATTACCAATCATGCTTAAATCTAAATTTTGTCACTTAGAAAAATTAAAAAAGAAAGAACTAATTAAACATGGTGAAGATCCATACGATTATGGTGGATATTTCATACTAAATGGGAATGAAAGAGTTCTTATCAATGTTGAAGATTTAGCATCAAATAAATTGTTTGTAAAAAAATCAGCAATTGGTGCAAGTAAATGGATTGGAAAATTATATTCAGAACATACTAATTATAGAATCCCGCACACATTAGAACAAATGAAAGATGGATCATTACAGATTAGCTTTTCAAGATTCCAAAGAGTTCCAGTTATTGCCATAATCAAGGCATTGGGACTAACTAAAGATCAAGAGATTATGGAATTCATTTCGTCAGACAAAGTATATGACGACATAATACTAAATTTATATGAAAGTGTTGATTTGAAAACTCAGAATGAAGCATTAGAATTTTTAGCTAAGAAAGTTGGAATGCCTCAAAAAGAACTTAGAGAAGAAAGAACACTTGAACAATTAGACAGATACTTATTACCTCACATTGGAATGACCTCCAAAGACAGAATTTACAAAGCATATAACTTATGTAAATTGATAAAAAGATTCTTAAAAATTACTGCCGACGGGGTAGAACCTATGAATCAAGATCATTATGTGAATAAAAGATTAAAACAAAGCGGAGATTTATTGAATGATTTATTCAAAGTTAACATGAGATCATTAGTTCAAGACATGCTCTATAATTTCCAAAGATTAGTAAAGAGAGGAAAATTTTCATCGATAAAAATAATTATCAGAGAACAATTATTATCTTCAAGAATAAAAAGTGCGATGGCAACAGGTTCATGGCCAGGTGGAAGGGCAGGAATTTCACAAAATATTTCAAGAGTTAATGCAGTAGATACAACTTCTCACACACAGAGAGTTGCAAGTTTACTAACAGCATCTCAAGAAAATTTTGAAGCAAGAGCATTACACAGTACGCATTGGGGAAGACTTTGTCCTGTTGAAACACCAGAAGGAACACCAATTGGACTAAGAAAAAATTTAGCATTATTATCAAACGTAACAGACACAGAGCCAGTTGAAGAAAAAATAATTAAATTATTAGAATCAAACGGAATGAGAAAAATAGAATAAAATGGTTGATGTATTTTTAAACGAAAAATTTGTAGGGACGGTAACAGATCAGAATGAATTCTTAAACATTATTAAGTCCCAAAGAAGAGATGGCACAATTACTGAAAAATTGAACATTGGATACAATGGCGATTTAGATGAAATACATGTTGAGACAACAAAAGGAAGATGTAGAAGGCCATTGATTATTGTTAAAAATGGAAAATCCACATTGACTGAAGATCATATTCAAAAGATTAAAGATAAATCTCTTTCTTGGACAGATTTAGTAAAAGAAGGAATAGTAGAATATCTAGATGCTAGAGAGGAAGAAAATGCACTTGTTGCATTAGATGAAAATCAAGTTACAAAAGATCATTCACATTTAGAAATTTCCCCAATTACAATTTTGGGAATTTGTACAGCATTAGTACCGTTCTCTAATTTCGGATCCTCATCAAGATTGATTAGAGGTTCGAAACTACAAAAACAAGGATTGGGAGTTTATGCACAAAACTATTTATTAAGATTGGATACCGATGCAAGCATCCTACATTATCCTCAAAGGCCAATAACAAAAACATTCATGCACGATGTATTTAATTATGATCAGCATGCAATGGGGCAAAATTTTACAATAGCTGTAATGAGTTATCAAGGATATAACATGCAGGACGCAGTAATTTTGAACAAGGGTAGCGTCGAGAGAGGATTGGGTAGAACAACATATTTTAAACCTTTTTCAGCAACAGAAATGAGATATTCAGGTGGACTAATGGATGAAGTTGGTATTCCTGACAAAGAAATGAAAGGTTATCGTTCTGAAAGAGATTATAGAAATTTAGAAGATGATGGGATAGTATTTACAGAAGCAAAATTGAAAGCAGATGATGTATTGATTGGAAAAACTTCTCCACCAAGATTTTTAGGCGGATTAGATGAATTCAACATGGATGCAAATACTAGAAGAGAATCTTCAATTGCACTTGGAGAAGGAATGCATGGAACAGTGGATGCCACTTTCTTAACTGAAAATGAAGAAGGGAATAGACTTGTTCAAACACGATTAAGACAACAAAGGATTCCAGAGATAGGGGATAAATTTGCTTCAAGACATGGGCAGAAAGGAGTTATTGGATTATTAGTTCCACATACCGATATGCCCTTTTCATCAAGAGGTATTACTCCAGACATAATTTTCTCACCACACAGTATTCCATCAAGAATGACAGTATCACATTTATTAGAAGTAATTTCAGGAAAAGTGGGTGCATTGGCAGGAGAATACATTGATGCAACAACTTTCGACACCCCTACTGAAAAAGGCCTAAGAAAACAATTAATGAATTTAGGATTTTCAGAAGATGGTAAAGAAACATTTTATAATCCAATGACTGGAGAAAAAATAGATGCGAAAATTTACACAGGAAACATATTTTATCTAAAATTGAAACACATGGTTGCCAATAAAATGCATGCGAGAGCAGCAGGAAGAATCCAACTATTAACAAGACAACCTGTAGAAGGTAGAGCAATGGGCGGAGGATTAAGAGTTGGGGAGATGGAGAAA
Organism: Candidatus Woesearchaeota archaeon; assembly: GCA_018663865.1. Lineage (GTDB taxonomy): Archaea > Nanobdellota > Nanobdellia > SCGC-AAA011-G17 > PNOQ01 > JABJPM01. Next base: position 18,066 of record JABJPM010000008.1, read on the forward strand.
GATTGTTTAGTTGCTCACGGAGCTTCATTATTATTGAAAGAGAGATTTGATTCAGATAAAACAATCCTACATATTTGTGAAACATGTGGAATGTTTGCAACATATGATAGTTACAAAAACCAAGCAATCTGCACTCGATGTGGAGGAGATGCAAAAGTTTCACCAGTTGAAATGAGTTATGCATTCAAATTATTATTAGACGAGGTAAGATCTTTGGGAATAGACTCAAAAATAGAATTAAAAGAGAAATTTTAAAATGACAGAAAATATAACAAAAAAAATAAAATCAATCAAATTTAGTATGCTTTCACCTAATTCGGTTAAAAGGATGTCAGTAGCTAAAATTGTGACGCCTGAATTATATGATCGAGAGGGATACCCTGTAGATGGGGGATTGATGGATATTAGAATGGGAGTTATAGATCCTGGATTAAAATGTAAAACTTGTAACCAGAGATTAAAAGAATGCCCAGGTCATTTTGGATATATGGATTTGGCAAGACCAGTATTACACATAAAATATTTAGATACAATTTTAAGATATTTAAGATCAACATGTTTAGAATGTGGAAAAATTTTAGTCGAAGAAGAAAAAATCAAAAAGCATTTGAAAAATGTACGAGATGCAGAACAAGAAAGAAGGTATAAAGTAAAGAAAAACCTAATTAATGCTTTTGCAAATTCAATAAAATTGGTTAAAAAATGCCCTCATTGTAAAGCTAAGCAAAAGAAAATTACAATTGAAAAACCATCTACAATTTTAGAGGATGGAAAAAGATTAACTCCAATTCAAATAAAAGCGAGATTGGAAAAAATTGCAGATATGGATATTATTTCACTTGGAAATAATCCTGAAAGTGCGAAACCTGAATGGATGGTTTTAGATATTTTAGCTGTTCCACCAGTAACAATAAGGCCAAGTATTACACTTCAAAGTGGAGAGAGATCAGAGGATGATCTTACTCACAAACTATCCGATATTGTTAGAATTAATCAAAGATTATTTGAAAACATTAATGCTGGTGCGCCAGAGATAATTATAGAAGATTTATGGGATTTATTACAATACCACGTAACTACATTTTTCGATAATGCTGTTGCACAAGTCCCAGTAGCTAGGCATAGATCTGGACAACCTTTGAAAACATTACATGAAAGAATAAAAACAAAAGAAGGAAGATTTAGACATAACTTGGCTGGAAAAAGAGTAAACTTCTCAGCAAGAACAGTTATTAGTGCAGATCCAAGAATCAGATTTAATGAAGTTGGAGTACCAAAAGTAATTGCAATGGAGTTAACTATTCCGGAAAAAGTTACAGAGTGGAATATTGAATGGTTGAAAGGTTTGATAAAACAAGGGCCAAAAAATTACCCTGGGGCAAATTATGTTATAAGACCAGACAGCAGAAAAAAGAGCATTACTGATGAAACTCAAGAAGCATTATTAGAAGAATTGCAACCCGGATATGTTGTTGAGAGGCACATTGTTGATGGAGATATTTCTATCTTTAATAGGCAACCTAGCCTACATAGAATGAGCATCATGTGTCACAAAATAATAATCTTACCAGGAAAAAGTTTCAGATTAAATCCCGCAGTATGCACTCCATATGGGGCAGATTTTGATGGTGACGAAATGAACCTTCACATTCCTCAAACGGAAGAAGCTAGATCCGAAGCAGAAATTTTAATGAGTGTAGAAAACCACATTATTAGTCCAAAAAATGGATTAAACATTATTGGTTCGATGGAAGATGCAATTTCAGGATTATATTTACTAACTAAAAATATGAAATTTTCTAAAAAAGATGCGACAGAACTATTATTTAGCGCTGGAATCGTCAACGATGAAATGAAAGATTTCAAAAATGAAGTTTCAGGAAAAGAAATTTTTAGTATAGTAATTCCAAACGATTTTACATTTATTGGAACTTCAAAAAATGGCGATGATGTAGAAATTAAGAAAGGCCAATTAATTGAGGGTGTAATAGATAAAGCATTGGTTGGAGAAGACAATGGACAATTAATCAGAGAAATTTATGCAAAGTATGATGAACAAACAGGAATAGAATTCCTTGCAAAAATATTCAAACTTGGTATTGAAACATTATTAAAATCCGGATTCACAATAGGAATCTCAGATTCAGATGTTCCAGAAAAAGTTAACAAAAAAAATAAAGATTTAATCGAAAAGGCAAAATTGAAAGCCGATAATTTAATTACTGATTATGAAAAAGGGAAATTGGAAATTTTGCCTGGAAATTCAATGGAAGAAACATTGGAATTGAAGATTACAGAAATTTTGAACAAAGTTAGAAACGATATTTCAGAACAGGTAAATAACTCGGTAGATGAAAATAATCCCACAATCATTATGGCAAATTCTGGTGCGAAGGGTAACCTATTAAATGTAGCAATGATGTCATCTTGTGTTGGTCAGCAAGCAATAAAGGGTAAAAGAGTTAAAGGAAATTATTCTGGAAGAGCACTATCATTATTCAAAAAGGGCGATCCAAGTCCAGAAGCACATGGATTCATAGAGAAAGGATATAAACAAGGATTAAATCCGTATGAATACTTTTTTGGTGCAATGACTGGAAGAGATGCATTGATGGATGTAGCATTAAGAACTCCAAAATCCGGATATTTATATAGAAGATTATCAAACGCATTACAGGACATAAGAGTTGAATATGATTCAACAGTTCGAGATGCAGAAAAAAGTATCATACAATTTAAATATGGTGAAGACGGAATAGACATTGCAAAAAGTGACGGTGGAAAAATCAATGTTAAAAAGATTATAAAACAAATTAAGAAAAAATGAGCGACATATATGTAAAATTCGAAGATAAACTTCCTGGAAGAGTATTAGAAGAAATGAAAGTTGAAGCAAAGGCAAATAAATTGACTGATGCCGAAATAACAAAAGCATTAAATGAAGCTGTAAAAGAATACGGTGAATCGTTAATTTCTCCAGGAGAATCAATTGGGATAATCACTGCAGAATCATTCGGAGAAGCAGGAACTCAGATGACATTGGATGTATTCCACATGGCGGGAGTTGCAGAAATTCAAGTTACGAGAGGACTTCCAAGATTGATCGAATTATTTGACGCTAGAAAAATACCATCCACACCTAGCATGGAAGTATACTTAAAACCAGAACATACTAAAACTGAAAAAACTATTAGAAAAATTGCGTCATATTTAAAAGAAATGAAACTTAACGAAATAAGTAAAGAATTTACATTAAATATTATGAGTGAATCAATAGAAGTTGAGTTAGATGAGAAAAAAATGAGGGACTTCGGATTCAAAAAAGATGAAATTTACGAAACACTCAAAAAAAATTTAAAAAATGCAACAATAAAAGATTCGAAAAAAGGATTTACATTAAAACCTGATACAGAAGAAATAAATTTATCAATTTTATATAAATTAAAAGAGAATGCAAAGGACGCATTATTGAGGGGCATTCCTAAGATTAAACAGGTATTGCCTACAAAAAAAGATGGTAAATATGTCATCTTATGTGCTGGTTCAAATCTTAAAAAAGTTTTGAAGATGGACCAAGTTGAAGAAAAATTAACTATCTCAAATAATCTTTTCGAAATTGCAACCACACTAGGGATAGAAGCAGCTCGACAAGCAATTATAAATGAATCTGTTGCAGTTATTGAAAATCAAGGTTTAGATATTGATATAAGGCACGTTATGTTCCTTGCAGACCTTATGACTCAAACAGGAGTAGTTAGGGGAATAACAAGAGGCGGAATTAGTGGAGAAAAAGAATCGGTTCTTGCAAGAGCATCTTTCGAAACACCTTTAAATCATTTGATCATTGCATCTTTGACCGGAGGAAAAGATAACCTTAAAAGTGTTATTGAAAATGTAATGGTTAATCAACCAATCCCATTGGGAACTGGACTTCCAGAATTAGTATCATCCATTGGCGATAAAAAAGAAAAGGAAACTGAAAAATGAGTATAGATAATTTAAAAAAAGCAATAAAAGAAAAAAAATTAATAATTGGTACAGAGAGAACAATAAAAGCTTTAAAAATGGGCGAAGCAAAAGAAGTTTTTATTTCAAAAAATTGTCCAGAATTAATTAGAAAGGAAATTAAAAATTACGCAAAAATTGCGAATATTCCGATCGTTGAAATGAAAGAAAACAATAAAGAAATCGGAACAATTTGTAAAAAACCATTTGCAATAAATTTGTGCAGTTATTAAAAATGAAAATCAATTTAGAACTAATACAATACATAAACTACTTTGAAAAAACAACACGTTCAAAAGTTAAGGATTGCTTTTTCGAAGATCAAAAATTAATATTCATTGTACAACCCGGGCAAGCTAGAATTGCAATAGGAAAACAAGGTATCAATGTTAAAAAATTTACAGAAAAAACAGGAAAAAAAATAAAAATCACAGAATTTAATGAGGACCCATTAATATTCATTAAAAGCTTAATATCTCCCATAAAAGCAACAAATATTGAAGAAGTGGATAAAATAATAACAATATCAGTACAATCTACAAAAGACAAAGGTTTATTAATAGGGAGAAATGCAAAAAATTTAGAAAACCTTAAAAAGCATGTACGGAAGTATTTTGTACACATAAAGGATATAAAAATACAATAAAATGGCAAAAAAAGGTAGAGGATTAGGAGCTGGAAAAAAACTTGCAAAGGCAAGATCATTGGCTAGGTGGAAGAATACTGCATTCAAACGAAGAGTACTTTCACTAAAAAGGAAATCTGATCCGCTAAAAGCTAGTCCGCAAGGAAAAGCAATAGTATTATCAAAAACAGAAGTTGAAGCAAAACAACCAAACTCTGCTTTGAGAAAATGTGTTAAATGTCAATTATCAAAAAATGGTAAACGTATAACTGCGTTCGTTCCAGGATACAATGCAATCAAATTTATAGATGAACATGATGAAGTAGTAGTTGAATGTATTGGCGGGGCAAAAGGAAGATCAAAAGGTGACCTGTCAGGAATAAGATGGCAAGTTATTAAAGTGAACGATCAAGCATTAAAATCATTAGTAACTGGAAAAGTTGAGAAGGGAAGAAGATAATGAAATTATTCAATAGATGGGAAACAGAGGAAGTAGTAGTTAAAGAAAAGGCATTAGTGCCATATATAAATTTACAACCAATGCTAGTTCCAAGATCTGGAGGAAAAGCAGCAGAAGGTCAAAGAATATGGACTCAAAAAACCCACATTGTTGAAAGATTAATGAACAAAATGATGGTTCCAGGACATAGGGGAAAAAAACATAAAATATCATCATATCATTGTACTGGAAAAAGTACAAAAGTTTACAAATCAGTTATCAAAGCATTCGAATTAATTGAAAAAGAAACTAAACAAAATCCTGTTCAAGTATTTGTTACTGCATTAGAAAATGCTGCGCCAAGAGAGGAAGTTACATCAATAGAATACGGTGGTGCAAGATATTCAAAGGCAGTAGAAGTTTCACCATTAAGAAGAATAGATTATACTTTAAGATTGATGGTTCAAGGATCTTATTCAAAATCATTTAATAACAAAGTAAGTATTGAAAGAACATTAGCTAACGAAATTTTGAATGCATATAAAATTTCACAAGATAGTGCTGCAATACAAAAAAAATTAGAACTTGAAAGGCAATCAGACTCTTCAAGATAATTTTAAAAAAAAAATTTTATTTTTTTACTTCAAAAGAGATGTTAGCTTTACCAGCATCACTCTTTTTTGTCAGTGTATCTAATACTGAATCTGTATACCAACTTTCTAATGTTAAATAATGTTTATTAAAGTCATCTCCTTCAAAAACTTGGTAATTAGTCTCAAGATATATTTCACCAATACTTTCAAGATATTCATTTCCTTCTGAATAAAATTTATTTTCAACTAATCTCAAAACTCTTTCAATACCTTCATCCCCATACATTCCAGAGGAATAATTTGTACAGATATTATTAAACTTGATAAGTCCTGTTCCAATTGTTTCGTCAATATTATCAAAAGTATCTTTTATTTCATCAAGAGAATATAATCTCTTATCTATAGTCTTAGTTCTTCCGTATAATTTATTTTCTAATTTTCTTAACATTTAAGTTCACCAATAAAAAAAATTAGATATTATTTATAAGAGTTATGAACGTATCATAAAACTGAACTTAAGATTAAGAATGTAATTCCTAAACCAAGCATTGAGAAATATACAACCTTATTCCATCTCAAAATCTTTTTTCCATCTAAATTCCAAAAGGGGATCATATTAAAAGTTGCTAACCAAGAATTAATTAATAATCCATAATGGGTGAACATATTAACAAATCCAATTAAGATTAATCCAATAAAAATAACTGCTAATCCCAAATTGATTATTGGGCCGGCGGCACTAATTTTCCCATTCTTCTCACGATTAACATATCCATTTATCATTACTGCGCCAGGTGCTGCAAAAATAAATCCTAGGAAACTCATCAATATTGCCAAGATCAACATACCATTGAACGCCCTGAACTCTGCAAAACAATTATATCTTTGAGCAACATATTTGTGTCCAAGCTCGTGTAAAACAAATCCTAGTCCGACTGTAAATCCAGATACTAATAACATTGATCCAAAATTACTTGAGAAAATATCCCTTCCACTTAATAAAATCGCAAAAGCTAGGGAAATTGCAATCCATGCTTTAGTCAAATGTTCAATTTCTGTATCGCTAAAATTCATATCCTCTTCTTGAAAATAATTCTTTTATAAAAGTTACTAATTAACAAGTATTCCAAACAAAAAGCTTAAAAAGGTATTCAAAGCCTGAAAACTATTATTATCTAAAAGGAATACTAAAGAATGGCAGATTTAACTACAAGAATAAAAAACGTTATGAAGAACCCGACA
>JABJPM010000009.1 GCA_018663865.1 Candidatus Woesearchaeota archaeon
ATAAAGGCTCGATTGAAGATTTTTATAGCGATGCGGTAAACAATATTGACAACGACTCAATTACAATCACACAAATGATAAGTGAAGCACTTAAAATTTCAATTGAAAATATGTTTGATAGTAAATATCATTCCAAGTTTTTACGAAATTATTTTCCGAATCGAAGTCAATTCGAAACTGCAAAATCTAATTGGGAAGCAATAGAAGAAAAATTTAATGAGAATCAATTGCGTGCTTTTGCAAAAAGTCACATGTTCAATATGTCAATAAAACTTGATGATGTTTGTAATTTAAAATTAGGGAATAAAAATGGCTCAGCAATAAAACTCTCAATATTATTTCAAGAACTGTTGCTTAATGCTGTAAAATATTCAAGTTTTATTAATAGGAAAAATCGATTTATTAACTTAGTCATAACCGATGAGAAAAATATAATTAAAATAAAAATTGAGAACAGCTATAGACCAAATTTGAAATCTAAAACCAGCGGACTGGGACAAACAGTGATTAATAATTTTGCAAAAATGTTAGAATCCGAAGCATTGATAACTAAGAAAGATAAAGAGAATCTCTACTCTGTAGAATTAGCTTTTCCTAATTTTTGGAACAAGAAATGAAAAAAATTCTTTATATCGAAGATGAATTATCCACAAATATTCCTCGGATAATTAATTTTTTTCAAAAATATTTAGGTTTAAAACAAATTAAAAAACTAAATGAGTGGTTAGATGACGATTTTGGGCCAACAAATAAAGAGATTGAATACTGCATTAATGCATCAAATGTTATAGAGGTTTCTTCCAAATTTTCCGATGCTTTAGAAAAAGTGATATTACATTATGAAGATTATTGTCTATTCATAGTGGATAGAAATTTAGCTGATAATGATTATCATATTGATGAAATAAAAAGTATAGACAGTAATTTTTCGGATGAAATACATGAAAGGTATTATGGACGAGAAGGGGATTATTTATTTTTACGATTATTCGGAAAAATAGATTTGTTATCACAGTTTTACTTTTTATCTGCTTACCCGGTAGAAGATGAACTTAGAAGTGCGGATGAGGTTAGGGGATTAATTGATGTTAATAATTTTTCTAGGGACAATTATATTGAGAAGGGCAACTACTCCAATATAAGAAAATTGCAAAGTATTGTAGATAATATTAAATCCATTTCCATTGAGTTAGAAAATAAATCCTATTGTGACATTATAAAACGATATTGCGGAGATGTTAAATACAACGAATTACTAGCACTTCTTTCAAATGATGAATCAACAGATAATAATCTAGTTACTATTAGAAGACTATATGAGTCGTTATTAACAAATTATTACCTAAGAAATGAAATCAAAATTGGAAATAAAAGAGATGATTCTGACTACATACAATGCGGTGAAGTTTTCAAGTGGATAATTAAGTGGGATAGAAATTCAAAAGAATATATAAACGTAAATTGTAATCCAATATTTGAAAAATTTGGAAATTGCATTTATATGCTAACAAGTATGTACGGGGCACATAGTCAAAATTCAGCAACAGATAATCCAGTTACTGATGACTCAATCGATGCATTAATCAGTATGCTTAAATATATAATTATCTGGTTTGGCGATGCAATGAAGGATTCAGATTAACTAAATGTTAGTATTTAAGATGTACTAGATTATTCTTATATAACTGTAGTCTAAGTTAAATTCAAAATTATCAAAAATAGGTTTTAATACATTCATTACTCTCAAAAAATGGTCCTATAAACCATGATAAATATTAGAAAAATGATTCCCAAAATATCACAATTACAAATCAAGGTTGATTTAATGAAAAGTGACTTTAACTTTGGGTTAGTTTTTGTTGTGGGAAAAAGAAACAATAATTTCAATACCGGAGGATCACATGCGTTTTAAAATGGGCATAAAGAACTATAAATCTTTCAAGAACAAGCAACTCATCACTTTTGCACCCATTACAATTTTTGTGGGTCCAAATAGCAGTGGGAAAAGCTCTATTTTAAAGATGTTAGAATACTTGAGTAGGAATATCGTTTCTAGTAGTGCAAACTTATCTGAAGATCATTTTTCTAATATTAGCAATATTAATGTAATGAATGATTTTTCAAAATTAACAAATTGTAATAATGAATTACCCATTGAAATTAATATTGAAACACCAATTGCAGATCTTCCTGACTTAGACTATGAAGCTAACCATTATTCCTATTCTGGGGATGCCTTACAAATTAATTATAACCTAAATAGAGATGGAGTTCTAGTCAGTTATAATTGTAGCAAGAAGTTCCCTCGATCTTTAAATTACCCAAGATTAAAAAATAATAAATTTATTTTATCAGAATTCACTGAAAAAAATATTTGTTTTAAATTAGAAAATATTAAAGAGAAATTTATCAAGACTCTGTCGTTGATTAAAAATTGCGATGAAGTCAAAGCAAGAAAAAGATTTAATAAATTCAATAATTTAATTTCTAAAAACACTTTTCTATGTACTAAAGGATTCAAAGCAGATGTTGCCCAATACTCATTTGCCAAAACTTTCACCCCAACAAATGATTATTATGATTTACTGAGTGAATTTTTTCAGCAAATAATCTTTGCAAGTGAAAAAAGTATTAGTATATCGAAATATAAAGTGTCTTTGCCAAATATTTTTGAAAATACAAATTATCATGAGTTTTGCAAGAGCGTGTTCCGTTATTTGCCAATGGATCCAATGGACAATCTAATTGGGGCCGACATGATTTCAGACGACGATAATTCAGATGTAATGTTAATTATGGATTCAAATTTGGATTTATTTGATAACATAAGAACTGTTTTTAAGAATCATCTAACAAAAGAAAATAGAAATGTACAGATACAATCATTAGAAAACACTTTATGGCATTTTTTATTAGAAATTCATATTCAGTCACATATCCGTGAGTATGAATTAATAATAAATCATACATCTAGATTTATCAACCCAACAATTCAAGCATTATTTGGTAGTTTCCTTTTCTTACCACCTGTTAGACAAAAACCGGAGAAAATTTATCTTGAATCAAATTTATTGAAAACTATTAATGGTAATGATTCATATCTGATTGATCCATTTAAACAAAAGCTTGGAATCAAGGGTGCATTAGATAATGTCGAAATGGTGAATAGCTACTTATCAGATATGGGTCTGACACAAAGAATAAAAATTCGTCGCATTAAAGATAAAAGCATCAATAATCTATATTTATTTGAAGTAATTGATAAGATTATAAACCAATCATTGAGTTTGAAAGATGTGGGATATGGATACTCACAAATTTTACCCATTTTGTTTTCATTGACAAATTACTATACAGGACGTCGAACAATTATTGAACAACCAGAATTACATTTACACCCCGCTTTACAAGCAAAATTATCAAAAATAATCGTAAGAGCGATAACAAAAAATCAACGGGGGGCCAAACAATATTATGGTGAAAATAAAAATATATTGGTTCAAGGTCAGGTGGATTCAAACATGGTAATATTAGAAACTCATTCTGAGTACTTAATTCGTAAACTCCTAGTATATGTGGCAAAAGGTAAGTTAAAACCACAAGATTTGAGTATTAATTATGTTGGCAAATATAAAAATGGTAATAGTTATGTGAAGCGAATGGTTGTTGATAAGCAAGGATTTTTCGAAGATAAGTGGCCAGAAGGATTTTTTGACAACAGTTTGAAATTGACAGAGGAATTGTGGAATGCAAGAAAAATTAAAGGTGAATAAGATGCCAACATTTTTTTTTACTCTTTCATTTCTTAAATCATTTTTTCAAAAATATCAGGACAAATGGCTTGAAGGCATCCCTCAAGAAAACCAGGAATCTTTCATTCGTTTTCTACGATGTCAAAAAGGACATATTCTTATTGACACGACCATTAGTGATATTGACAACTACCCACATTTGTACTCAATAATTGAACCGTCAACCACAACTTACAGACCCTTTGAATCCAATAGTCAGGTTAGTATCCCCGATTTCATTGCCAAAGAATTGAATGATGAATTTCATGGAATTATATCTCATACAGCTGCCTTTACAAATTCGTTAAAATCAAAAATTACAAAAAAATTACAAAAAAATTATTTAAAACCATTATTTAACCAGAAAGAGGTTGAAGACAAATTTGGGAGGTTACTAAATACGATAAATCCAAAAAGGGATGAGAATATTAGTTGGAATGATATATTAGCACCATTTAGTATTCCAACTAGATCAATAATTATATCTGACAATTATTTACCAACACGGGCTGAAAGCATAGATTATAACCTGATACCGATTCTTAATTTTTTTACAACACTGAATGTAGACAAAATTCCAGTTGTAATTTTGTCCGCAAAAAAAACTGATATTAATTATAAATCTATCAAATTGAGGCTTGAACAAAGATTAAATCGAGAGTTTACCAAATATTTTAAGATTGAAATCTTATTCGTTGAGGGTGGATTAAAAGTCGAGCATGACAGGCGAATTGTGTCAGATACTATGTCATTAAGTGTCCCTCATGGACTAGATTTATTAAAAAGTAAAAAGGCTATAAGCAGGGGCACCACAGAGCCATCATTAATTTCTTTTTTTGACGGTAAAATAGAAAATACTGAACACCTTTATTTTTTGCAATCTTCATTAAAAAAATCCATTGATATTGGAAGAGATCAGTTAAAGAATTTATAAATATATTGAATTACTAAAACATGCATCCAAATCTTATTAGAATTGAATCCATAATTATTCATTGTAAATCAACCTTGATTCATTTTTCTTATCCTTAACCCTTAGGATAACTTTGGCTGTGAGGAAAAATGAAATGACAGCCAAAAAACAAATCAACTATGAATTAAAATACCCACAAGGTAATGTGAGGACAATTGAACTATTTCACTGTCATAAATGTGGATATCACCCCAATGCTCTAATTTCGGGTTATCAAATAAATACTGCGGAGATTATTTTCACAAGAGTTTTATCCATTTATCCACATAATACGGAAATTATTGAAACAATTATATACTGCAAACATCCAATAGACTGTGAACTTATCGAAATAATTACCTGCATGAATTGTAAATGTGTTGGTGAAATGGTACAGGTTCCTCGTTATTTTCTTGAAAATTCAGGATTAGCTCCCCGCGATAATGATAGCTCTATTTGTGACTCAATTAAGTCATCGAAAAAAATTCCTGATTTAATAAAATCAATATTAAAAAAAATTGGAATAATTCAATGACTAATCAAAGAATATTTCCTACTTGGGATCAAATAAGATCTTTTAAAACATCTCTAACTTCAGGTAGACTCAATTTAAAAAGATAGATACAAAGTTTAGTATCATCACATTGTCTCTACTTCTTATCCCCAAGAATTAAATAGTCCGATATCTATAGCAATCTCATCTTTAAATCCACATTACTCAATGAGTTAAGCCATCATTTTCCGACTGTCAAGATGTCATTGTCAAAAAACGGCACACTTTTTCATTTTCTCGACTGGAAAGCACATGTCTACGGATCAGGAGGTTGCAGGTTCAAATCCTGCTGGGTGTACAAAAAAAAGCTCGAT
>JABJPM010000010.1 GCA_018663865.1 Candidatus Woesearchaeota archaeon
TGTTTATTATGTTGATTTTGAGGTTCCTAATTCTGTTTTAGGGATTCATAATGCTTGGAAAAAGAATTTAGAATGGAAATCAATTTCTGATCACGTAGTTGATGAGTCTTTGCAACCTATTTTGAATGATGTTATTTCTTTTGAAGATGATCCATTTTCTAGAGATTTTTCAAAAGAAGAGTATAATGCTAAGAATTTTGTTAGATCTACTCCGTATGGGGCATTGCCTACTGATACTAGTTTGTATATGATTGGAGATGTTTCTGTTTCTGTTATTTTGCCCGAAAGTATTTCTGGTTCAGAAGATTGGACTTCAGAGGAAATTGCTAATGTACATGCAGAAATTATGAATGGTCTTGATTGGTGGGTTACTAATAATCCTGATGCTGATTTGACTTTTCTTTATGATTGGAATGATCAAGCTAGCACAACATATGAACCAATTGAACTTGATTCGATTTATAGACATTACTGGGGATCTGAAATATTATTTGAAATGGGATACGGAGATGGTACACCAGGGATTACTGATGCAATGTATGATTTTATAAATGATCAAAGAGTTTTGAAAAATACAGATTGGGGATTTTCTATTTTTGTTGTTGATTCTAGTAGTGATTATGATGGAAAATTTGCGGATAATAAATCTGCTTTTGCTATATTAAATCCAACTGGTGGCGGGCCATATTTGGTGATGACTTATGATAATGGATTGTATGGGATAGATAATATGGATGCGGTTGTTGCCCATGAAACAGGACACATATTTGGTGCGATAGATCAATATGGTTCTTGTGATTGTACGACTGATGTGGGCTACTTAAATTATGAAAATCAAAATTGTGTTAATGATTGTGAAATTAATGAAGATTCGATTATGAAAACAATTACTTTTCCATTTGCTAATAATTTAATTGATCAGTATGCAAAAGGTCAAATTGGATGGATTGATTCTGATGCAGATGGAATTTTAGATATCGTTGATTTTGAACCTTCAGTAAGTAGTTTTTTCTCTGGTGAAGTGAATGGTCATTTTTCAATACTCGGGGATTCAAGTTCACAAGTTTATTTTTCTCCAAATTCATATTATTCTGATGTTTCCATAAATAAAATTATGGACGTGGAATACAATCTGAATGAAGGAGATTGGATTAGTGGTTTTGCTATTGATGGATTATTTGATAGTTTTGATGAACAATATAATGTTACTCATAATGAAATTTTTGATTGGGGAGATTATTTGTTTAAAGTTCGAGCGCAGGATAGATTTGGTGGAGTTACAGATTTATCAAATTATGTCGAAATAAATTATCAATCAATGGGGTGTACCGATAGTGATATTGAAAATGATGAAAAGGTAAAAGGATTTGTTTTAAATTATGATGGTGTTTTTGGCGATGAGGAAGATCAATGTATTGGAAGAATAAATTTGAGACAATATTCTTGTAATGTAAATGATATTGTTTATCAGGATTTGAATTGTACTTATGGTTGCGGAAATGGGATTTGTTTAAATAAAACAATTATTTATCCTGCATTTTTTAATGCTCCAATTTCAGAAAGATAGAAATATGAAAAGCTTTATAAAATGAAAATAGTTTTATTATATTAAGTGATATAAATGAATGGAAAAGTTGTTTTTATAACATTGGTAATTTTTTCTTTACTTTTTGTAAGTCCTTATGTGTCATCTTTTGCTTTTGGCGATGTTAATTATGATTTGGGGAATATCCTTGGATATATTGTTTATGATTTTCGAATGATCACTGGCCTTGCTGGAGTAGGATTGGGGGGTGACTGCCCATGTATGGTGGATGAACCCTCGGAAACCCAGGTAGATAGTTGTTATTCCGGTGATAATTCTTATTATGAGGGATATTATTGTACCGACAATGGAGATGATACCTGCGAATTTGCAAAAGATTTAGATGAGTGTCCGGTTTGTGGTGATGAAAGTATTGATGGTTCCGAAAATTGTGATGATGGTTCAAATAATGGTGAATATGGATATTGTAATGATGATTGTTCTGCACTAGGGCCAAATTGTGGTGATGGAACGTGTGATGCTGGAGAAGAAACTTGTTCTGGATGCGTGGTTGATTGTGAAGATTTTCAAGCTGATTGTTCTATTAATGAAATATGTGCGGTTGTGATGGGCTCTGGTGGCTTATGTGTAGCAGATGAAAGTTCGTTATGTGGAGATAATATGATTGAGGGCGATGAAGTTTGTGATGGTTCAGATTTAAATTCAGAAACTTGTCAAACAAAAGGTTTTGATTCAGGAACTTTAAGTTGTTCTAATGATTGTTCGACTTTCGATACTAGTGATTGTACCGATGAAGAAACTTCTGATTCTCAAGATACGGATGATGATGATGATGATGATGAAGTTATTGTACCAACCACCTGTGCTGAGGTTAATGGAGTTTGTTCAGATAGTTGTGTAAATGGATTTGATTATTATAATGACCCTGCCTTTGATAGTAAATGTGTTCAAAGATATGGTGAAAATTTAGTTTGTTGTATTCCAACTTATATTTCTTCAACTGAAGAATTAGAAAGTGAGTCAAGCGAAGATGGAGAATCTCAAAAAAGTGTAAAGAGTGTTGAGGATTATATGGTTGATAAAGAGACTGTTCGAACATCTCCTGCTATTCAAGGAATGGATGGGGGCTTGAGTAAAATACTAATGTCCCCTAGCTACGCAATGGGTGGAATTTGGATAATATTTGCATTGATATTTATTGTTGTTGGAATATCTTTTTACATGCATAAGATGCTTTTTAGGAAAAAATAATATTTCCAAAAGTTTTATAAATGAGTTATGGATATTATAATTAAAACTCATTCTTGAGAGGTTATTTAAATGAACGAAAATATTGAAAAAGCGGTTAAGAAGGGAACTACTACAGTAGGAATAGTATGTAAAGATGGGATTGTTTTAGCAGCAGACAAAAGAGCAAGTGCAGGATATCTCATTGCAAATAATAAAACTGATAAAGTCCATAAATTAAATAATGATTCTGTAATAACTATGGCAGGATTGGTCTCAGATGCACAATTAATATTAAAATTATCAAAGGCAGAATTACGATTAAAAAAAATTAGAAATGCAAAAAAACCAACAATGAAAGAAACTGCTAATATGTTGGCAAATATATTTTATCAAAATATAAGGAAACCAAGTATGGTTCCGGGCATTGTTTCATTTTTATTGGGTGGAAGGGATGCAATTGGATATCATTTGTATGATATTGGGGTTGACGGTTCATTGAGTAAGATGGATGATTTTGTTTCAACAGGATCTGGTTCACCAATTGCGTATGGAGTTTTGGAAACGCTATACAATAAAGAACTTTCAATTAAAGAGGGAGTTATATTGGCAAAAAAAGCAATTAACTCTGCGATTCAGAGGGATATGCCTACTGGAGACGGAATTGATGTTTTCACAATAACCGAGAATGGGGCTCAAAAAGTTGAAACTCAACATTTGATTAAAAAGATAGAGTAATTCTTTAAAGAATAATGGCTAAAATAATAGAACAAGTAAAAGATATGTTGCCTAGAGATGCGGATGTTACTAATATCTCTTTCGAAGGTGCAAATATTGTAATGTATTCAAAGAATAAAGAATTCTTTTTAGATAATAGGGGGGCTATTAAAAAAATAGTTTCTACTATTAAGAAAAGGGTTGAGTTAAGATGTGACCCTTCGATTCCGATTGCTATTGAAAAAGCTGAAAAAGAAATTAGAAAAATAATTCCCAAAGAAGCTGGAAAATTAAATGTTATTTTTGATCCTCAAAGATCTCAAGTAATTATTGAGGCAGAAAAACCAGGAATTGCTATTGGCAAATCTGGTGAAAATTTGAAAATAATTAAATCAAAAGTTTATTGGGTTCCGTTAGTTAAAAGGATTCCTTCAATAAGGTCTAAACTTATCGAAAAGATTAGAAATGTACTTTATGAAAATGACGATTATAGAAAGAAATTCCTACACAAAATTGGGGAAAGAATTTATGGCCCAAAAAGAAAGGAAGGAAAAACAAATTATGCTAGAGTTACATTTTTAGGCGCTTCAAGGCAGGTTGGAAGATCTGCATTCCTATTGCAAACTGATGAATCAAAAATTTTATTGGATTGTGGTGTTAATGTCGCTGCCAAAGGCCAAGATCAATATCCATACATGGATGTTTCAGAATTAAAGATTGAGGAATTGGATGCGGTTGTTTTAAGCCATGCACATCTGGATCATTGTGGTTTAATCCCATTATTATTTAAATATGGATATAGGGGGCCAGTTTATTGTACTGCACCTACAAGAGATGTTGCGGCGTTATTATGTTTAGACATGATCACAATTGGTAATAAAGAAAATAGGGGCGCACTATATTCTTCCTCCGATGTTAAGGAGATGGTAAAACATACTGTAATTTTAAATTATGAAGAAGTTTCGGATATTTCTCCAGATATAAGATTGACATTTTATAATGCTGGCCATACACTTGGAAGTTCGATGTGTCATTTCCATATTGGCGAAGGATTACATAATTTTATGTATACTGGTGATATGAATTTCGAAACTTCGAATCTATTGGCACCTGCAGTTACAAGATTTCCAAGATTGGAAACTTTGATGATTGAAGGCACTTATGGTGGAAAAGATGATGTTACTGCAACTAGGCAAGAATCTGAAGATTATTTACTAAACATAATTAGAACAACCATTGGTCGTGGTGGGAAAGTATTACTTCCAGTTTTGGGGGTAGGGAGATCACAAGAGATCATGGTTATTGTAGAAAGGGCGATCCGAGAAGGTAAGTTACCTCAAATTCCCGTATTTGTACAAGGGATGGTTTGGGATGTTACTGCAATTCATACTGCATACCCTGATTTTTTCAATAATAAAGTTAAACAAGCAATTTTCCATAAAAATGAAAACCCATTTTTAAGCAAAATATTCAAACATGTTGGTTCTCAAAAAGAAATGAAACAAGTTATGGAAGAGACTGGACCGTGCATTGTTATGGCTACATCTGGTATGATGACTGGCGGTGCATCCGTTGAATATTTTAAAAATCTTGGAGAAAATCCTAAAAATAGTTTAGTTTTAACTTCGTATCAAGGTGAAGGATCTTTAGGAAGAAGGTTGCAACATGGTGAAAAGGAAATTATGTTTATGGAAGGAAGCAAACAAATGCCTGTTAAAGTGAAAATGGATATTTATTCAATTCATGGATTTACTGGACACTCAGATAGGAATCAATTAATGAATTTTGTCGGAAGGGCAACACCAAGACCTAAAAAATTGATTGTAGTACATGGGGAAATTGGCAAGGTATTGGATTTTGCTAGTTCTGCACACAAAGCATACCGGATGGAAACTACCGCCCCAAAGAATTTAGAAACAATCAGATTGGTTTAATCTGTTACTTATCTTAAGTAGTTACAAATAGAAAGGTTTATATACTGCCCTATTAAGAAAAGTATATGAAACAAGCAATATTTTTATGGATTATTTTTTTAACACTTGGATGGTTTGCAAATGATGTATTTAGTTACAATCATTCAATGCCTTCAGTTTTTGTTTCCAAAGAATTAATTTCTCCTGGAGACAGAATACAAGATAATCAAGTTATTGTTTATGATGATAAAGTTGTAATTTATGTGGATGATGCTAATTGGGCAAAATATACAAATACAAATTCTATGGATGGATTTTTAGATGAGGGTGCAACCGGAATTGAGATAAGGCCTAAAAATGAATTAGATGTCCAAATTGGAGATATTATAACTTACGATGCAGATTGGAGTGATGCTTTGATAGCTCATAGAGTTATTGATGTTGGCTATGATCAAGATGGTTGGTATGCGATTGCCAAGGGCGATAATGTGGCATATGCAGATCCTGGAAAAATTAGATTTGAACAAGTTGAATTTATACTTGTGGGGGTTTTATATTAAAATGAATAATGATTTTGGATTATCTGAGATTACTAAACAACCTGGTTATTCTAGTTATGAGGGCAATTATGTTAAAGTATATTCGAATGGTTGCACTTTTTATGGAAAACTGTTAGAATCTGAACAACCTGGAATGATATCTTTGCAACCTTCATTAGTAGATTATTCTACGCCCAAAGATATTCGAATGAAATTAGAAACTAAATGTGCTACAAAAATAAATATTAATTCAATTAGTGCGATTCAACCAATTAACAAAACATTATTGGAAGATATTTGCACCGACACTGAGGTGACTAATGAATCAGAAAAATAATACTTTTTACAGGTTTGGAGAAAGACCAGTTATTGGTGGAGAATATTGCGCATTTAGAGATTTCGATTCATTGTGCGGTTTTTTAAAAATGACTGGTGAGGCTAATTTAGTTCCAATTTATGAATTAATTGGAGAAGTTGTTGATGATGACGGCGGGCCAGATGGTTTAGTTGTATTAGTAAAAGATTATATGAAATTAAGTGGGGGAAATTATTAAAATGGATATTAAATGTACTAAATGCAATGCAATTTATTCTGTACGTGAAAAAAAACCTACAGCGATGAAATGTTTTTGTAGTTCAAAACGATTTAAGGAATGTTAAAATGGATCTATCAATGGTTAATAATCTGTTTAAAACGTTAGAAAGAAAAGTTTCAAATGTTGAGGGCGGAAAGGAGAGCGACCCCTATAGTCATTTTAATCATGTTACAAAAAATACCTTGATGCCAATTTCTGGTTATGCTGAGATGTATAATGATGGCGATGTTTCTTGGAATAAAATTAAAGATGATTATTGTATGAACATTAGTTTATTATCTAGATATTTATCTTTGTTAAATTCTTTTCCAGAATTTAAAGATGGTGAATTAAATACAAAAGAAGGATATTTTTCTGAAAAATTTGATGAACCAAATTTAGAGTATATTTCTTATGCATGGAAAGAGTTAAATCAAAAGTAGAGATAGGAAATAGCCTATGAAACATCCTGCTGAAATGAAAGGCATCGCCGGATAAAATTTGTTTTTATTGCTAAATAATAAAAGTATTAATAATGCTACAGAGGTTATTATTGAAGTTATTATTGCGTGCTGGAATGAGTGATTTAATAAAATTACGCTTGAAAATAACATCGGAAATCCAATATCTCCTCCACCTAAAATTGCTGCTTTTTTCCCATTATCATATGGGATCATCAATCCTGCAAATACTTTTGATTGAGTTGTAAATTTAGCTAGTTTTATCATGTGTTTTGTTTTCCAAACTGCAATTGCATCATAAATTGAAATGAATATTAGTAAAATACTTGCTGAAACCATATTTAATATTGTTGAAAAGATTACTGGGATTCCAGCATATACAAATAATTCTACAATATTGTGGGAAATTATTGAACGCCTAAATGTTCTTAGTAGGGATAATCCTACTGCAATTATAAATGCAATATTTGCTTCAAAAAATCCACCCAGAGAAAGTGTCAATAAATATAATGTAGCAATAAAGAACCACGTTTTCCAAATTTTCATTGCACCAAATTTAACTAAGATTAGGGCTAATCCTGTAGCGATCAGAATTGCAAACATTAACGGAATGAAACCTACTTCTTCCTCAACTTCTGGACGCTCTATTCCCAATGGGAGTTCTTTCCCATCATAATTATCCACTATTTTTAATCCAATTAATTGTGTAGTTAAGAATAATAATACAATAATTATCGTGATTTTTAAATTATGCTTCATTAGGTTCAATTGTAATTCACTTGTTTAAATAAGTTTTCTTTAAATCGTAAATATAATTTATTTGAGAATATTTGAATTTTATCTTCATTTTTTGAAATATACTTAATTTATCTATTGTTTTTGGTTCTCCAAAAATTTTATTTGTTATGTATTTCTGAGATTCATCCGAAATCAATAATTCCAATGCTTGACACATTTCACTATCAGTAGTTATTTTGTCGTTATTTCCTAGTTTATCTGCCAATGATCCAATCTCTTCTTTTATTTTTTCTTTTTCTTTAGATTGCATTAAAATGTCTATGGTGTTATAAACTTGATTGGGGAGTTCTGCTTTTAATGGTTGATATAATGTCAAAGTTAATATGATTGGCAATAATTTTTTCATATAACTGTAAGTAGAATTCTGTTTTTATAGTTTTGCAAGGGTAAGTGAGGCTAGAGGGATTTGAACCCCCACCAGCCGGGTTGGAGCCGGCCACACTACCAGGTTATGCTATAGCCCCTTGTTAGGAATAGAGAATTTTGTTTCTTTTTATAATTTTTGTATTTTATTTTTATAGAAATCTTTAAATAAAGTCTTAATAAATTGAATGTATGGCCAATAATAATTTCAATCCATGGGAAATTAAGGGCGATATAGACTATACTAAGATCATTAAACAATTTGGATTGAAACCATTTGATAAGCTATTACCAAAATTAAATGATTATTTATTATTTAGAAGGGGATTAATTTATTGCCATAGGGATTTCGAAAGAATTGAAAAAGCTATAAAAAATAAAAAACAGTTTGCAATGATGACTGGATTGATGCCTTCTGGCAAATTTCATTTCGGACATAAGATGGTTGCAGATCAAACAATTATGTATCAAAAATTGGGGGCAAAAGTTTATGTGGCTGTTGCCGATATTGAAGCTTATAATTCAAGAAATCCGGATGTTGATAAATTACGAAAAGATGCTATCGAAGAGTATTTAACTAATTATGTTGCATTGGGATTGGATTTGAAAAAATGTGATTTCTATTTTCAATCCGATAGAAGTAAGGATGGGAAAAAAGCTGGAGCTTATTACTCTTTAGCTAATATGTTGGGAAGACATACAACTTTTAATCAAGTAAAAGCAATTTATGGTGATATTTCTCCTGCCAAATTATCTTCTGCGTTATTGCAAGCTTCAGACATGTTACATCCACAATTAAAAGAATTTGAAGGTAAACCACTCCCGGTAATTGTTCCTGTTGGAGTTGATCAAGATCCCCATTTGAGATTAACTAGAGATGTTGCACATAAATATCCAGGTTATGATTTTGTTCCAATAAGTTCAACTTGTCATGTATTTTTGCCAGGTTTGAAAGGTGGAAAAATGAGTTCTTCAGATGAAAATTCATTTATTGCATTAACCGATAGCCCTGAAATTGCAGCCAAAAAAATTAAAAAATTTGCATTTTCTGGTGGTCGCGAAACTTTGGAGGCACACCGGAAATATGGGGGCAATCCAGATGTAGATGTATCATTTCTATTATTAAAATTTGGTCTTGAAGAGGATGATGATAAATTAAAAGAAATTTATGATGCCTACAAAGAGGGTAGGTTGTTGAGTGGCGAATTAAAGAAATATACAATTGAAAAATTAGAGAATTTTTTGGTTGAACATCAGAAAAATAGAATTAAAGCAAAAAAAGAAGTGAAAAAGTTCTTAGCAAAATTGTAACTACTGCCCGATAGCACTAAATAGAAAGGTTTATAAACGGGTATTTTGTTCTAATTCTGTGATTAAATATGATTATGGATGAAACATTTTTAAAAAGGTTGAGATCGTCTTTCGATCTTAATGAGTATGAAGCAAAAATTTGGATGGCATTGCTATCCAAGGGTATTGCAACTGCCGGAGAATTGGCAGATATTAGTAGTGTACCAAGATCAAGAAGCTATGATGTTTTAGAATCTCTGGAGAAAAGGGGATTTATATTGATGAAATTGGGAAAACCAATTAAATATCTTGCTGTTGAACCTCACGAAGTTATTTCAAGATTAAAAAAATCTCTTTTAGATAGTGCTGATGTAAAGGTTAAAGCAATTTCAGAATTAAAAAATACTGAATTTTATGATGAGTTAGATTTTCTATTCAAAAATGGAATTAAACATGTCGATCCTTCGACAGTTTCTGGTTCAATAAAGGGTAGAAGGAATTTATATGATCATATGGAGACTGTTTTAAAAGATGCTAAGAAATCTGTTGTTATTTCAACTACAGAGAAAGGATTGATTAGAAAAGTTGATAGTTTAAAATATTTATTTAGGAATTTATCTAATGATGGCGTAAAAATTAAAATTGCTGCCCCATTTGGTGAAGATTCTAAAAGTATAGTTAAGGAATTGAGAGGAATTGCAACTGTAAAAAATATTAAAGGTATTGATTCAAGATTCGTATTAGTTGATGGTAAAAGTTTAATGTTTATGTTAACTGATGATGAAACTGTCACTGATAAAAATGATATTGGTGTTTGGATCAATAGTCCATTCTTTGCAGGGACATTGAATTCTTTATTTGAACAAGCATGGAAGAATTAAAAAATGGTTAATGAATATAAAAAATGGGATGGTGGTCCAGATTTTTCTAAAGGTTATGATGCAAATCAGAATAAGAAATATTCTTGGAAAGAATATCACGATCAACCAGAAAATTATACAGATGTGGTTTTAGAAAATATATTTGTGGCTGGAGAAATGGCTGCTTCAAAACACCAAATAATTATGGGGAGATTTGATGATATTGATCAACTTGCTCATGATCATTATTCTATGGTGACTAGAGATTTATTATCAGATTATGTGAAAAATCAAGAAGTTTATAGTGTTGATGAAGAAAGGGAGAGTTTGATTAGTACATTAGTATCAATAGATAAGGATCTTGCGGCATTTAGAAAAAGAGCAACTAAACGAGAAGAAGCTGCGAGATTGAGAAAATGTCTTTAGATTTTTTTAAAAATATATTGAATTATTATTCGCCATCTGTTGTTTCTTCTGATTTAATGTTTAAAGATTTAGATAAGAAAATAATTAAATTTGATCCAAATGATGCTTGTGCCCTTTTGTTAAAAGATTATGTTCCTGCATCAAAAGAAATTTATTCTTCAAACATAATTTATCTTGAGGATTATCTTTAATAATTAAAACAAAACCATTAGTTTTTTAAATAATCTTGTTTTTTATGTTCATATGAGTATTAATGAATTAATTGAAGGATTGCATCCCCTGGAACGAAAAGTATTACCTTATTTATCTGTTTGTAAAAGTTTAAAGGAAATTCAAGAAAAATCTAAATTACAAGAGATTGAAGTTTCAAGGGCCCTACAATGGTTAGAAAACAAAAATGTTGTTAAAATAAAACGAAATAATTTTGAATTAGTTGAGATTGGGAAAAATGGTAAAATTTATTTTGAAAATGGGTTGCCAGAAAAACAATTTTTAAAATCTATAAAAATTAAAAATTTAACACTTGATGCGATTTCGGATAAAACTAAATTGTCTAGACAGGAGTTAAATATATCTCTTGGATTATTAAAAAGAAAAAATGCAATTATTTTTGGAAAAGAAATTGAAATAACTCCCGTTGGAAAAGAATTGTTAAAATCTAAATCTCCGGAAGAGGAATTTTTAAAAAAATTACCAGTAGATAAATCTTCTTTAAATGAAAATGAAAAAAAATTATTAAAAGATCTATTAAAAAGAAAAGAATTGGTTTTGGTCAATATCAAAAAAGATAAATTGGTTGAACTTACTTCAGTTGGCAAAAAATTAAGTAAAATTAAACTTACTGGAGATTACATTGAAGGTTTGACTCCAGCAATTATAAGAAATGAATCTTGGAAAGATAAAAAATTCAGAAGATATGATGTAGAGATTAATGTTCCTAAAATTTATCCTGGAAAAAGACACTTCATCAATGAATCAAAAAATTATGCTAAAAAAATTTGGTTAAGTATGGGTTTTAAAGAAATGACTGGACCTGCAGTCAATAGCGGGTTTTGGAATTTTGATGCCTTGTTTGTTCCACAAGATCACCCTGCAAGAGAAATGCAGGATACATTTTTCTTAAAAGGAAAATCAACATTGCCTGAAAAAAAATTAGTTGATGCTGTCAAAAAACAACACGAAGATGGGTGGGATTATAAATGGGATCCAGAATTGGCAAAGAAAACTGTTTTGAGAACTCATACAACGGTTTTGTCTGCAAGAACTCTCGCAGGTTTGAAAGAAAGTGATTTTCCAGTTAAATATTTCAGCATTGGTAGAAATTATCGTAATGAGGCCTTAGATTGGAGTCATTTATTTGAGTTTAATCAGAGCGAAGGGATTGTTGTTGATCCAAAAGCTAATTTCAAACAATTACTTGGTTATTTGAGGGAATTCTTTGAAAAAATGGGTTATGATAAGGTTAGATTTAGGCCGGCTTATTTCCCCTATACTGAGCCTTCTGTGGAGATTGATGTTTATTCAAATGAGAAAAATAAATGGCTCGAACTTGGCGGGGCAGGCATCCTTAGGCCAGAGGTTGTAAAACCTTTACTTGGAAAAGATATTCCTGTTTTAGCATGGGGATTTGGATTGGGAAGAGTTATTTTGCCATATTATGGAATAAAAGATTTAAGAGATTTTTATAAAAATGATTTAAAACAACTGAAGGAGATGAAATCCTGGATATAAAATGCCAACAATAACCCTAAATAAAAAAGATATATTGGATATGCTTGGAAAGAAAGTTTCTGATGCAGAATTGAAAGATCGTATTTCTATGATTGGTACAGATTTAGAAAGTATTGATGATAAAGAAATTGTTGTGGAGATTTTTCCGAATAGGCCGGATATGTTGACTGCGGCAGGATTTGCTAAAGCACTATCTGCTTTTATGGGGATTAAAACCGGCATAAAAAATTATAAAATTAATAAATCCAACTATAAAGTTAAAGTAGAAAAAAATATTAAAAAAATAAGGCCGTATGCGGTGTGTGCAGTTGTAAAAAATGTTGAATTAAATGAATTGGGCATTCAATATTTGATGCAGGTACAAGAAAAGTTACATAAGACTTTTGGTAGAGATAGAAAAAAATTATCAATAGGAGTTTATGATCTTGATGAAATTGAATTCCCATTAACGTATGGTGCAGAGGTTAGAAATTTAAAATTTGTTCCATTGGAGATGGATGGTGAGATGGATGTTGATGAGATTTTAGAAAAACATCCAACAGGAATTGATTATTCCCATTTATTAGATGGGTTCAAAAAAGTTCCAATTTGGTCAGATAATAATGGTAAAGTCTTAAGCATGCCCCCGATAATAAATTCTGAAAATACAAAAGTCACGGCAAATAGTAAAAATTTATTCATCGATGTTACAGGGTTAGATTTAAAATCCTGTGAACAAGCATTAAATATTCTTGTTACTGGATTCTCTGAGCGCGGCGCCGATATTTATTCGGTGAATGTCAATGGGAAAAATTATCCTGATTTAGAATCAAGAAAAGTAAAATTAGATGTTACTTACCTAAATAAAATTCTTGGATTAGAATTGAAAGAAAAAGAAATTAAATCTTATTTTGAAAGAATGGGATATGGATTTAATAAAAATATTGTTGAAATTCCTTGTTATCGAACAGATGTGATGTCTCAAATTGATTTAATCGAGGATATTGCAATTGCACATGGTTATGAAAATTTTGAAGAAGAAATTAGTGATTTTGCAGGAGTTGCACAGGAAGATAAATTTGAATCTTTTAGAAATACTGTTTGTAATATTGTGACAGGATTTGGATTTTTGGAAACTAATACTTATAATTTGGCTAAGAAAGATGATCAAACCAAAAATATGCGTATTTCTTCAAATTTAATTGAGATTGAAAATGCATTAAATGAAGAATATAATGTTTTGAGGTCATGGATGATTCCTTCTTTGTTGGATGTACTTCGTGGAAATAAACATTATGAATATCCTCAGAAAATTTTTGAAGCTGGAAGTGTATTTTTACCAGAAGAAAAAGTTCGTCTTGGTTTATTACTAACTAATACTAGTGCATCGTATACAGAAGCTAGACAGATGATGGATTCTTTATTTAATTCCCTTGGAGTTGAAGGGAAAGTTAAATCTGTAAAACATGATTCATTTATTCCTGGTCGTGTCGGCAGAGTTATTGTCAAGGGTAAAGAAATTGGATATGTTGGTGAAATTCATCCTGCTGTTTTGAAGAATTTCGATTTAGATAATCCTGTCGTAGGGTTTGAATTGAATTTATCAGAATTATTTGAACTTATTTAATTATGTTTCACTCAATATGATTGCTATGCGTCTCAGGTGCGCAGGCATATCCCCAGGATCAATGCCTGAAAAATTACATATAATTATTGTAGCAATGGATGCTAGATTTACATATTCTATTGTTTTTTTATTATTTTTTATATATTCGGAGGTTTGTATACTTTTCACAAATAATGAAGCCTGAATTATTTTATTATAATTTCCATTTGAAATTTTTTTTGTTTTTTTTGCTGATTTAATCATGTTTTTGTTCAATTTTCTTTCATCATTGTATGATTCTTTAAACATAATCATATTCTCTTTTGAATACTCAGTTTGTAGAATTTGCTTTTGAGAATTTAAAATTTTCAGTGTTGCCTCCCCATTTTCCAAGTAAGATTCTAACAAATTTCGAATTTTATGGGAAAATCTCGAAGATATATCTTCGCGTATCAAAACTTTTTTCAAGATATTTGAATAATTAACTATGTTATTATACAGTGGGATTTGTCTCCGTTCTATTATATTCAAATTTTCATTTATAAGATTTGAAATTTTTTCTTGATTAGGATCATTTTTTTTTAAAAATAAAAATTTAGATTTTAATCCTGATTCATATAATAATTCAGCTACTGCGTGTTTTTTGGTTCGATCATATTTTCTTTTAAGGGATTTTACCTTATTTGACCAATTCATTAAAGAGTTTAAATTCATTTTATTAATTTTTCCAAATTTTCGATATCATTTTCGATTTTCATAATTTGACTTTTAATTTCATAATAGATTTTTTTGCATTCTGTTGGAACTTTATTTTTTTTTGGACAAATATAGTTTTTGTTAATTATATCATTGTATATGCAAGGAATAATTTGTTTTGCAACTTCATTTCCAATTGTTGATAAATTTTCTAAATTCTCGCATGGATGCGCATATTCCATAATTTTTTGTTTGTGGGAAAGTTTAAAAACATATAGTTTTTTTATTTATATTATGAAATATGACCTAGAACTGGACAATTTAGTAAAACAAATAAAAAAAGATGATGCTAAATTAGTTTGCTTGCAATTTCCGGACGGATTAAAACCTAATGCTACAGAAATTGTTAATGAATTAAAATCGAAAGTTGATTGTGAATTTGTTATTTGGAGTGGAAGTTGTTGGGGCGCATGTGATACGCCACTCGGACTCAAAGATTTGAATTTTGATCTTTTGGTGCAATTTGGCCATAGTGCTTGGCCATTTTATTGAATAGATTTATATATTAGATTAAATTCTTTTTGTATATTATTGGGGGTTGATTAAATGGAAGTGATAGAGATTAAAATACCAAAACAATTGATGGGCAGCGTTAAAGCTGTTGTCGATAAGACGCAATTATTTGCCGATGAGGATGATTTCATTTCTCAAGCAATAATAAAACAAATATCAAAATATAAATAGGGAGTGTAAAAATGGTTGAAGAAAAGATGAGTAAAGACGAATTAATAGGATTTCACAAAGGAGCATTAAATACTTTGGGAAATGAAAGAAATGAATTAGCTAAAATGGTAGGAGTTGTTGAACAATTAATGCAGGCTCATATGAAAGCTCTAAAAGATTTAGGTATTGATTTAGAAGCAGAAGCAAAAAAATCTGCTAATCAAACTGATGCTGCCCTTGATGAAAGAGTAGCTTAATTCTTTTTTTTTAAATATATATTTATTTTGGATTTGGAACTTCTTGTGACATTAAACCGTGAAATGTCGGAGTCAATATGTGGACTATTGAAATTATTAAATATGCGATTATGAAGATTCCTATAAGCGCGATAAGTGTTATGTAATCTAACGGAATATCAACATATACAAATAATATGGCCAAGAATGCAATAAAACTTATTGGAAATTTTGATGAGATTGTAAATGCTAATTGTTCTGGCAATGCATGAAAATAATCCAATATTGTCAGTATAAATCCTATCAGTAATAATGTGTATACAACCCCCGCCTTTATGGGATCTACCCATAAATTGTTGTTAACTAAATGATTAACTAAATTTGCAGATACGAAAATTAATATTAGCGAGTTTCCAAATGCAGTATTCCATCCCAATTCTTCACTTTCATATCTTCCAAAATAAAGTTCCATTAAAATTAATGTTAAAAATAGTGGCACCAAAATCCATAATAAGTTTTCATTAGTTAATGGCTGACTCAAAATATGTATTGCGCGTTCATATGAACTGACGAATATTTCTTGAATCATAATTAAAATTTAAATTTTTAATTTATATACTTTACTAGTTATTGCACCAGGGACATTTATCTGGATTTTTTTGTTTTCTATTTTTTATTTCTTTAAATACATCTAGCATTACTCTTGCTCTTATTTCTGATTCATCTAATTCTTCAAGAGTTGATTTGTAATCATAATCCCTTGGTAAATGCAAATTTGGTTTCATATATTCGTTTATTGAGTTTTATATATAAGTTTATTGCTTGCCAGCTTGCCAAACATGCGGGAATAGTATATAAGGCGTTCAATGAGTACTTATATTCCTCCCCTCTTTTTTTATTTTTTTAAATAAGATTTCCTTTTTCCTTCTTCAAATTTTTCTATTGAATATCGTAACATGGTCCTCGGCATCTTTTTTATGTTTTCGTCCAAGAATGATTCTAAAACTTTTTGATTTCTTTTTCCAACTTCCCTCAGCATCCATCCACATGCTTTGTGGATTAAATCATGTTTGTCTTTTAGGAGTATTTTGGTTATTTCAATCGTTTCTTCAAATCTATTTTGTCTGATGAAGAAAAATGTTGAAACTATTGCAATCCTCCTTTTCCAGAGGTTTTTTGAAATCGCAAGAGTCTGTAATGTTTTTTTTGCAATAATTTTCGGCTGATTGTACAAATAGTTGCCGATGATGTTTGGTGCAGAGACATCTACTAAATCCCAATTATTTATATTTGATAAATTTTTCAAATAAAATTCATAAATCTCTTTTTTCTTTTCATCATTTCCCATTTCATATTCTTTTACCAAAATTATTATTGCTACAAATCTGTAAGTGTGAATTTTATCATCCAATAATTTTTGAATATTGTCCAAAGATAATGTTTGGTATCGTTTTGCAACTTTTCTCAATATCGGGACTGGAATTCCTAAAAAAATTGACCCTTCCCCATAATCTCCCTTTCCTGTTTTAAAAAATTTAGAATGAATCTCTGCTTTTTCTTTATTGGATAATGTATCCAACTCACTTATTAATTTTTTGAGCATTATTGGAATATGACTCCATTATATAAAAAGTCGATTATTCCAAATAATCTCGATTTGCAATATCTTCATATTCTTTAATTATATTTATTAAATTTTTTGATATTGCAGAGTAGAGTAATTGTTTTTTCTTTTCTGTCTGATATTCGTTTTTGTTTATGTAATCCTCTAGTAACTCGGAGATTATCCCTGGAAGGGCACTATGGTGTTTGGGAGCAATATTTCCTAACTCATCTTTAGAAATCATATTTAATAATTCTCTTTGATCGGATTTTATAATTGTATATTCTAATGTTCTATCTATGTACGTATTATTTTTTTCCTCTGGTTTAAAATCATTTTTTAAAAATTCATCATATTCCTTGCCCAAATCATGGAATTCTTTCAATCGATCTTTATCTAATAAATCTTTTAATCTTTTAAGGTAATCTGTTTGTTTTCCTAAATATTCTTCAACTATGGGGATATGTGTTCTTTCAAATTCTTCAAATTCAGATTCACTACCAATGTATTGTTTTATCTCATCTACATATTGTTTATAATCTGTCTTTGGATTGTTCACTATCGTCTCATTTATCAATCCCTCTAATGAATTTTTACTTATTTTTTCTAAATATGCATTCATACTTGTTATGTATTTACTGTAGTTTGAAATTTGTTCAAATTCTATGTCTTTTTCATTTTCAAATGTGAAATTTAAGTTTATATTTACCCAGCGATTGTCTTTAACAATATTCAAACTTCCCTCGGGAAAATATTTCTCTGTATTGTTCTTTATTTTTTTTATGAATTTATTTAATAATTTTTCTTCAACAAATGAATTTTCTCTAAAACTCAAATTTAAATAACAATCAATTTCACTATTGGTTTCATATTGGTTAAAATCAATTTCTTGATCTTTATTACTTTCTCCAAATGATTTGTGTTTACTATAATTCATGTATTTGCAGTATTAATTCAATTTATAAGCTTTTTGTTTGTTATTTCTAAAGAGTAGTTAAGAATGCAATGTTCAAACGCCGCAACTGGGATTTGAACCCAGATGCCCTTGCGGGCCAGGCTTTCCAGGCCTGTGCAATACCAGATTATGCGATCGCGGCACTAATATGTTTTAGACTACTAAAATTGTTTATAAAGTTAACGAAAAAGTTTAAATATTCAACTTTTTAATTTATTTATATGGACCCCTATATCATTTTCGGAATTATTGGATTGCTATTAATCTCCCATGGAGTTTTGACTAAAAAAAGAAAATTGCAGGACCTTGAATATGTTGCAGGAGGGTTATTTTTATTAATTTATAGCATTTCAATTAAAAGTTATATTTTTATCATTCTTCAAATAATATTTATCATCGCTGCCTTGTGGGATTACAAGTTTAGGAAATAAGATACCTAAGATTTATAAATAAATTTTATAATTTTAGTTTTATGTGTGGGATTGGTGCTTATATTGGTGATAAAGATGCGTCTTCAATTCTTACTAGTATTATAAGGGATCTGGAATACAGAGGATATGACTCCTGTGGGATTGCTACTTATTCTGATGGGAAAATTAATTGTAAAAAAGATATTGGAAAAGTTTCGGATATTGATTTTTCTTCATTAAAAGGGAATGTTGGTATTGCTCACACGCGATGGGCCACGCATGGAATAGTAAATTTTGAAAATTCTCATCCCCATTCTGATTGTGATAAAAAAATGTATCTGGTCCATAATGGTATTATTGAAAATGCAGATGAATTAAGAAATATTTTGGCAGGACATGAGTTTACTAGTAAAACAGATAGCGAAGTTATTATTCATTTAATTGAAGATTTTGTTAATGCAGGAGATACTGTTGAAGATGCATTTGTTAAATGTTTAAAATTGTTAGAGGGCGCATATGCGATTGTTTTAATTCATGAAGAAAAATTATATGTTGCAAGGAAAGGGAGCCCGTTGGTTCTTGGAGTGGGAAATAATGAAATGTTTGTTGCTTCAGATTCTGTCCCTATTCAAAAATATACTAGAAATATTATTTTTCTAGAAGAGGGAGACTATGGTGTCCTATGGAAGGACAACTACAAAATTAATAATCTAGATTCGGTAGATGTTGATAGAGAAATAAAAATATTGAATAATAATATTGATGAAATTTCTAAAGGTTCTTTTGAACATTTCATGTTAAAGGAAATATATGAACAACCAAAAACTATCGAAAGGGCATTTCTTGGAAGAATTTCTGATGACAAAGTCAAATTTGGTGGATTAAATATCAGTGAAGATGTTTTGAAAAAAATAAAAAGAATAATTCTAATTGGGTGCGGGACTTCCTGGCATGCAGGAATTGTCGGAGGATATTTATTCGAGGATATATCAAAGATTCAAACAAAAGTTGAGTATGCTTCTGAATTTAGATATAAAAATCCGGTTATTGATGAAAATGACTTAGTTATTGTTTTATCGCAAAGTGGCGAGACTGCAGATTCTATTGCGGCAATAAAAGAGGCCAAATCAAAAGGTGCGAAAGTTATTGGAATTGTGAATGGGGTTGGATCGACTATATCTAGAATGGTTGATGGTGGAATTTATTTACATGCTGGTTCAGAGATTGGCGTTGCTTCCACGAAAACATTTAGTTCTCATTTAGTTGTATTATATCTATTATCTGTCTATCTTGGCTCATTAAAGGGCACTGTGAGGGATCCTGCTAAAATGTTAAACGAATTGCAGGAAATTCCGGCACTTATCTCAGGATTTTTAGAAAATAATAATATTGAAGGGGTTTCTTCGAAGTATTTTGATTGCGATAATGCATTATACCTTGGGAGAGATTATAATTTTCCAATTGCATTGGAAGGCGCATTGAAATTAAAAGAAATTTCATATATTCATGCAGAAGGTTATCCTGCTGCTGAAATGAAACATGGCCCCATTGCATTAATTGATAAAAATATGCCTGTGATAGTAATTGCT
Organism: Candidatus Woesearchaeota archaeon; assembly: GCA_018663865.1. Taxonomy (GTDB): domain Archaea; phylum Nanobdellota; class Nanobdellia; order SCGC-AAA011-G17; family PNOQ01; genus JABJPM01. The sequence continues at coordinate 20,244 of JABJPM010000010.1, forward strand.
CCAGAAGGGAGACTTTATCCCAAGATAATGAGCAATATTTCGGAAGTAAAGTCGCGTAAAGGGAAGGTAATTGTGATCACTACAAATGGATTAGAAGATGGTTTTGATGAAGTAATTAAAATTCCAAAAGTCTCTGAGTATTTAATGCCACTAATTTCTGTTGTGCCGGTGCAGTTGCTATCTTACTATATTGCTAAAAAACGTGGTTGCGATGTAGATAGGCCAAGGAATTTGGCAAAGTCTGTTACAGTTGAATAGTGATTCTCTGATTTCTAGATATATATCTGATATTAATAATCTTTTTATATGTGTAATTGAATAAATTAGATATGACACAGGAATTTACAATAAAAAATGTATGTAAAAACTTAGTGTCAATTAGATCTTTCTACAATTTTATTATGTAAGGAAGATTTGAGAAAAATAACAATTCTCGGATCTTTCTAAGTATATAGAGTAGAGAGTCGAGTATTAAAAAAAGGAGGTGGGAATATGCAAACCCAACATTTAGTACAGAATTGCAGTTCATGCGGGTATGAGATAACTAGCCCTACTTGCGTAGATTGCCTAAAAAAACATGCGATTAGTTTTGTAGGAAAAAAATCCGAACAGGACATAGTTGAAATTATGGAATTTAGTAAAATTTTAGATGGGACTACGACTTGTATTAAATGTAAGTCTCCAGTTACGATTTGTAATTATTGTTTTAATAAAGAGGTAAAATCTTTATTGGATGAATCTAAAGAATTTGATAGATTATTCCATTGTGATGAAGGTTTGCAAAATTATTTTAACCATTATTCTTCTTTTAATTTGGCTGGAGAAGTAGGATAAATTTAATCTAACATTTCAATCTCAATATTAACACCCTCTGGGATTTGAACTCTCATAACTAATCTCAATGCTCTTTCATCTACTCCAAGATCGATTAATCTTTTGTGAATCCTCATAGAATGTCTTTCCCAGGATGCCTTGCCTTCGCCATCAGGGGATTTTCTTGTTGTAATCTTAAGTTCTTTTGTTGGCAATGTAATTGGACCAGCGATTGTTGTTTTAGTTCTTTCAGCAATTTCGCCAATTGAACTGCATATCTGATTAAGTGAAGATACGTTCGTACTTGCCAAGGATATTCTTGCTTTTTGCATTTTAATATTCGGACAAAATTATGGATTTATAAAGGTTTTGGTAAGTGTTCGATTTTATATCGCACGATATAAATTTGCGCCCCAGGTAAACCCTGCTCCAAATGCAACATTAATAATTAAGTCATCCTTTTTTATTATTTCTTTTTTAAATGCTTCGTCTGCTGCTATGGGGACTGATGCGGTAGAGGTGTTGCCATATTTTTCTAAATTGGTGTATATTATTCCTTTAAATCCGTTTTTTTCTAATTTTCTTTTTGCAGAATCAATAATCCTTATATTTGCGCCATGCGGAATAATTGCATCAACATCTTCTAAATTATATTTTGTATTTTCTAATACTTTTTTTACCCCATGTTCCATTATTGGGACTGCAAATTCAAATACTTTTTTACCATTCATTACCAAATAATTCTGCTTTAAATATATTTGATTATATTCTATTTTTGGATCTGAAATTAATTTGACGCCCAATTTATTCTCTAAGGAAAGTTCACCCGATGGAAATTTTCTGCTTCCAATATCTGATTTTCCACCAATAACATTATTTATTATTCCTTCTTCATTGTCTAATCTTTCTAATAAATATGCTCCTGCTCCATCCCCAAATAAAAAACAATTTGTTCTATCTGAATAATCCGTCATATCTGTTAATCTTTCTCCACCAACCACTAATGTTTTTTTCAAATTTGGTTCTGCAACCATATTATTGTATGCCTGTCTTATTGCATAAATTAAGCCGGTGCATCCTGCGGTGATGTCTGAAGCAATGGCGTTAGGGTTATCGATTTGATTTGCGACATATCCTGCATGACTTGGAAATTCTTTATTTTGGTCATGTAAATTTGTAGCGAAAATTATTTCATCTATTTTTTGATCGGTAATTAATTCTTGATCTAATAATTTTTTTGCAGCTAAAGATCCCATCTCCCTTATTCCCTTGTTTAATGAAATTCGCCTTTCTTTTATTCCACTTCTTTTTATTATCCATTTATCGCTTGTGTCGATTATTTTTTCAAGAAAAGAATTAGTTATTATATTCTCTGGCGTATAAATTCCTGGCCTAGATAATATTATTCCCATTTAATTGGATAATTGGGTGATTAATAAATGTTGTTAATTAAAAAAAGAAAAGAAAGGAATTAATCCTTCTTTATTAAATCCATACACATACCTGCAGCCACTGTTTGTCCCGCATCTCTAATTGCGAATCTTGACATTTGAGGTATTTCGGAGTTCTTTTCCAATACTAAAGGTTTAGTTGGCATAATTTTAACAATTGCTACTTCACCATTTTTTAGCATATCTGGATTTTCTTCCAATGTTTCACCTGTAGCTGGATTAATTTTTTTAACTAATTCAGTTACTCTACATGCCACCTGTGCTGTATGTATGTGGAAAACCGGCGTGTATCCTACTGTAAGAACACTTGGATGATTCAATACTACAATTTGAGCTGTAAATTCTTTTACAAGTGTCGGGGGACTATCTGTTTTTCCTAACACATCTCCTCTTGCAATATCTTTTTTACCAATTCCTCTTACACTGAATCCTACGTTGTCTCCAGGGATAGCTTCTGTTACTTGTTCGTGATGCATTTCTATTGTTTTTACTTCACCAGTAACTCCTTTACCATCTCTAGCAGGTACAACAATAACCTTATCTCCAATTTTCATAATTCCAGTTTCAATTCTACCTACTGGAACTACACCAATTCCTGCAATGCTATACACATCTTGGATTGGTAATCTTAAAGGTAATTTTGTTGGTTTTTCAGGTTCTTTAAATAAGTCTAATTGTTCTCTTAGTGTTGGACCAGTGTACCAAGCCATATTTTCTGACTTTTTAACAATGTTATCTCCTTCAAATGCACTAACTGGAATAACCGGAACATCTGCTGGATTGTAACCAACTTGTTTCAATAATCCTTCAATATCTGATTTAACTTTGTTGTAAGTTTCTTCAGACCAGTTTGCTGCATCCATTTTGTTGATCATAATGGACATTTGAGATACTCCCAATGTTCTACACAAGAATAAGTGCTCTTTTGTTTGAGGCATAATCCCTTCAGGTGCTGATACAACTAATGCACCGACATCTGCTTGTGAAGCACCAGTAATCATGTTTTTAATGAAATCTGCGTGCCCTGGAGCGTCGATAATTGTATACTCGAATTTATCGGACATAAATTTTTTATGTGATAAATCGATAGTTACTCCTCTTTCTTGCTCTTCTTTTAGGTTATCCATAACGAAAGCGAATTCAAATCCACCCTTTCCTAATTCTTGAGCTTTCTCTTTTAATTTCCTCATCTGGTTTTCATCTACATTACCAGAATCATACATAAGTCTACCTACAGAAGTTGATTTTCCTGCGTCTACATGACCTACGAATACTATATTTATGTGTGGTTTTTCTTTTGCCATTTTAAATTATTTTTCCTCCATTTATCTTAAGAATGATTTAAATTTATGTGTATTTGGGCCATTTATAAGGTTTTTGGTTGTTTAGAAGAGATAAATAAAAATAAAAAATAGGTTTAAGCGTTTTCGCTCAATCCTTTTCTTTCTCTGATTTGCTTCACTATCTTCGGTTGTAGATTTTGTGGTAATTGTTCAAATTTTTGATCTACAATGAAATAGGATCCCCTTCCAGATGTTGTTGAACGTAAATCGGATGCTAATCCAATCATTTCTGCAACAGGCAATTTTGCTTTTGCAGTGATATGTTCTCCCTGTTGATCAACATTGATTAGTTGTCCACGTTTATTTTGAATCATTGCAGATAAATTACCTAAATATTCTGCAGGGGATTCAATTTGCAATACTTGAACTGGTTCCAAGATATATGGTTTTGCTGAATGCATTGCATGTTTTATGGATTCCCTAATTGCAGGATAAACTTGGGCAGGTCCCCTATGGATTGCATCTTCGTGCAATTTCATATCATGAAGTGTTATTTTCATTTTAGAGCAAGGTTCTCTTGCTAATGGGCCAGCATTAATAACTTGTTGAACACCATCCATAATCATTTCTATAACTTCTCCAATGTGTACAATACCTCTTGTTGCATCAACTAATGCATTCCCTTTGTAAAATTGTTTGTATGATTTTGCAACTTTTGTTGGAATGCCCAATTCTACCAATTTTTCTATTGTAACTTTGTCTTTCTTTTTAATTCTAGATTCAGAAAGATCTCCGGCCTTTAATGCTTCGTAAATATTGTCTTCCAATGGTTCTACAGTTATGTAGAATTTATTGTGCTTGTTAGGGGATTTTCCCTCCATTTCGGGAGACAATGTAGCTACTGTTTCTCGATATACTACAATTGGTTGAGATGTTTGAATATCCAATCCTTTATCGGATTTAATTCTATTCTCTACAATTTCTAAGTGTAACTCTCCCATTCCGTGCATTAAATTTTCTCCAGTTTCCTCATTAATTTCTACTTTTATCGACGGATCTTCTTTTCCTACTGCCTTTAAAACTTCAATTAATTTTGGTAAATCTGAAGCTTTTTTTGCTTCGATGGATTTTGTAATTACTGGTTCAAAAATATGTTTAATTTCTTCAAATGGTTCCATTGGTTCTGAGGAAACTGTTTCTCCTGCAAATGTATCTTTTAATCCTACCAGCCCAACAATGTTTCCTGCTGGAATGTCATCAATGGCCATTCTTTGAGCACCTTTGTAAATTGATACTTGTTGTAATCTAACCTTTTTTTTACTTGCATTAAGGTATATTTCGTTTCCCATTTTTAGGGTCCCAGAAAATAATCTTCCTGTTGCAATCTCTCCGGCGTGTTTGTCAACTACAATTTTTGTAACAATAAATGCTACGGGGCCATTTGGATCACAATTAATTAATGATTTTCCGATGTCTGAATCCAAATCTCCATGCCAAATTTTTTCAATTCTGTGTTTTTGTGCATCTACTGGATTTAAATGATGATCAACAGTCATATCTAAAACTACTTCATGGATCGGAGCTTTTTTAGCCAAGTCTTTATAGTTTCCAGATTCATATGCATCTATTATGTCCTTGAATGTAATGCCTTTTTTTTGCATGTATGGTAATGAAATTCCCCAGTTATGAAATGCTGAACCAAATGCTACAGAACCATCCTGGATATTTACTTTCCATTCTTCTTTAAATTTTTCTGGAGCCTGAATTTCAATAAATTTATTTATTTTCGCAATAATATCTACAAATTTTTGTTGCATTGCCTCGGGAGTCAGCTTAACTTCTTTGATTAGTCTATCAACTTTATTTATGAATAAAATCGGTTTTACATTTTCTCTTAAAGCTTGTTTAAGAACTGTTTCTGTTTGAGGCATGATTCCTTCTACGGCACAACATAATACAATTGCACCATCTACTGCCCTCATTGCTCTTGTTACATCTCCACCAAAGTCTACATGACCTGGAGTATCAATTAAATTAATTAAGTAGTCTGTTTCATCCAATGTGTGAACCATCGAAACGGATGCAGAATCTATTGTGATCCCTCTTTCAGTTTCATCATCATGAAAATCTAATGCTCTTTGTTTTCCAGCTAAATCTTCTGAAAGCATTCCTGCACCAGATAATAAGTTATCAGAAAAGGTTGTTTTTCCATGATCTATGTGTGCTGCTATTGCGATATTTCTAATTCGTGTCGGGTTCTTCATAACGTTTTTTATTCTTGTAGTTAAATCTGCCATTCTTTAGTATTCCTTTTAGATAATAATAGTTTTCAGGCTTTGAATACCTTTTTAAGCTTTTTGTTTGGAATACTTGTTAA
>JABJPM010000011.1 GCA_018663865.1 Candidatus Woesearchaeota archaeon
AGAGAAAAAACTACTTACTGAAGGTTCAAAATCAACGATATCTAAAATTCCATCTGCATCAGAATCAATCCATCCAATTTGACCTTTTGCATATTGATCAATTTCATTATTTATAAATGGCGAAATTCCTCCACGCATAATCGATTCCTCATTTATTGCACAACCCTTAACACAATTTTGATTTTCATAATTCAAATAACCAAAATCATCAATACAACTGCAAGAACCATATTGATCTATGGCTCCAAATATATGTCCAGTTTCATGGGCAATAACTGCACCCATATTATCTATGCCATATAATCCATTATTATAAGTCATAACCAGGTATGGTCCACCACCATCTCCGCCATAAATTGCAAAGGCGAATCTCCCATCAGCAAATTTTCCATCAGCATCATTGCTTGAATCCGCAACAAAAACAATATAACCCCAATCAGTATCTTTCAAATCTCTTTGATCATTTACAAAATCATAAATACTATCCATATGAACTCCTGTAAACGGATAACCCAAACTTTCCATACTCTGTACAATCCACCAATCAATTCCATTGGATTCAATTGCTTCATTAACAATCGACACTTGATCATTCCAATCATAAACAAAAGTCAAATCAGCATCAGGATTATTGACTGCCCACCAATCAAGACCGTTCATAATTTCAGCATGAACATTTGAAATTTCCAAAGAAGTCCAATCTTCAGAACCAGAAATACTTTCGGGCAAAATAACAGAAACAGAAACATCACCGATCATATACAAACTCGTATCAGTAGGTAAAGCACCATAAGGAGTAGATTTAACAAAATTCCTAGCATTATATTCATCTTTAGAGAATCCCTTAGAAAAAAGATCATCTTCAAATGTAACAACATCATTTAGAATTGGTCTCAAGGATTCATCAACCACGTGATCGGTAGATTTCCATTCCAAATTCTTTTTCCAAGCATCATAAATAGAATTATGAACTACATCTTCAACATAATAAACAGAATAATCTTTAGATTTTAAATAGGGTGGAATCTTACCAATTAATACACCATCGTTAAAAAAAATATGATTAATATTTCCACCAAAAGACTCGATTTCTGAACGAGCAAAAGATATATCTTTAGCAACAATAAATCCATCAACTAAATCTTCAGAAGCATAACAAGGTAAAGCCATTACCAGGAACAATAATAAAATTATATTTATCTTTTTCATAATTTAACAAATAATAAAAACTATAAAAACTTTTCTAATTTGACAACCGGCAAACATCACTATATGCTTACAAAAACAGCATCCACCCTGAACATCACCACTATAGGGACCATTTATAAAGGGCAATTTTAACCTTGAGAACTATGAAAACAGTAGAAAATTTATTGGAAAAAGCAATAAGTAAAATACCCAAACAGAAAGTGGGATTATTATTTTCTGGCGGAATAGATTCCTTAGCTTTAGCTTTCTACTTAAAAAAATTGGATTATGATTTTACATGCTATACAGTTGGAACAAAAAAATCAAAAGATATTATATCCGCAACAAAAGTTGCTGAAGAATTAAATCTGAAACACGAAATAAAAATAATAGAAGAAAAAGAAGTTGAAAAATATCTAAAAAAGGTTGTTCCAGTCCTAAGGAGCGCATCACCAATAGATGTAACAGTAGGATTAACAACATATTTAGCTTCAAGATTGGCAAAGGAAGATATTGTTATTTCTGGACTAGGTTCAGATGAAATTTTTGGAGGCTATTCCAGGCACAAAAATTCAAAGAATTTAAATGAGGATCTAAAAAAAGGATTAGATCGAGTATACAACGGAGACTTAGTTAGGGACAAAAAAATAGCTAAAGCATTGGAAAAAGAAATATATGCTCCATTTTTAGACAAAGATTTAGTGGAGTATGCATTATCAATACCTCATGAGAAAAAAATAAAAAAAGATGTGAATAAACTAATACTTAGAGAATTACTAATTTCAAACGGAGTTTCACAAGAATCCGCATTACGTTTAAAAAAAGCAGCGCAATATGGGACTGGTTTTGATGAAGTGCTAAGAAAATTATCAAAAAAATCGAAAGAAAAATACTTGAGAGGTTTTTTCAAAGTTGCCTCACTTTATTCTTCAGGAAAAGATTCCACTTATTCACTACAGTTAATCAAAGAACAGGGTTATGATGTAAATTGTTTAGTTACAATTAAATCTTCAAATCAAGATTCATATATGTATCATACTCCAAACATTAATCTAGTCTCTTTACAAGCAGAAGCATTGAAATTGCCTTTGTTGATTGAAAAAACATCTGGATTAAAAGAAGATGAATTGAAAGATCTAGAAAGAGCTTTGAAAAAAGCAAAAGCAAAATTTGGAATATCGGGAGTTGTAACGGGGGCATTATTTTCCGAATATCAAGCATCTAGAATAGGAAAAATTTGCGAGGATTTAGAATTAGAATGTTTTAATCCCCTTTGGCATAAAGATCAAGCAACTTATATGAAAGAAATAATTTCAAAAAATTATGAGATTATTTTTTCTTCAATTGCTGCAGATGGACTTACAAAAGATTGGTTAGGTAGAAAAATAATCGAAGAAGATGTGTCAGATTTAATAAAATTACATTCAAAAAATGGTTTGAATGTTGCCGGCGAAGGTGGCGAATTCGAATCTTTAGTTGTTGATTGTCCACTATTTAAGAAAAAAATTAAAATTATTGATTCTGAAACAAAAATGGAAAACGAATACACCGGAAGATTTTTAATTAAAAAAGCTGAATTAGAATAAACTATTTAGATATTCCATTAATTCATTCATAACTCAAATCAAAACCATAAATATCTTTAAACGATAATTCTTTTCACTTGCCAAACACCATCAAAGCACTTATAAATTAATTAAGATTAAACATCTTATGGCACTCCTAACAAAATCAAAATATTTAGCAGGATTACAATGTCCAAAGTATTTATGGGTTCAATTTCACGACAAAGATCGAATTCCAGAACCAGATGCAATGGCACAACATCTTTTCAGAGAAGGAGATAAAGTGGGGGAAATGGCAAAAAAACTCTATCCAGAGGGAATTAATATCTCATTTGACAGTTTTGTAGAAAACATAAACCAATCCAAAGAATTACTAAAAGAAGGAAAACCACTATTCGAACCAGGATTCATCCATAATCAATGTTTCTCGAGAGGGGATATACTAGTTCCAGTTGAAGATGAGTGGGACATAATAGAAGTGAAAAGTTCCACAAGAGTAAAAGACGTTAATGTTCATGATGTTTCTTTTCAGAAATATGTTTATGAGGGTGCTGGTTTGAAAATAAGAAATTGCTACCTGCTGCATATGGATACAACCTATACTCGTCAAGGAGAGTTAGATATTGAAAAACTATTCAAATTAGAAAATATAACAGAAAGAGTCGAGAAATTTAGTGAAGGTTTAGAAGGCAGAATTGAATTCATGATGGATATCATTAATTCTCCAACAGATCCTAGAAAAGATATTGGGGCGCACTGTAAATCTCCTTATCAATGTCCGATAACTCAATGTTGGGATCACTTACAAGAAAATCATGTTTTTAAATTATATCGTGGCGGGGTAAGATCCCTTAACTTATACGAATCTGGAGTTCATTTAATCAAAGATATCCCGGACTCCTTTGAATTAACTGGTAAGCAAGATGTACAAAGAGAATGTGGAAAAACAGGCAAAGAATTTGTTTCTAAAGAAAAATTAAAACCATTCCTAGATGGTTTAAATTATCCACTTTATTATTTAGATTTTGAGACTTTTAACACTGCAATCCCAATGTTTGATGGTTTAATACCTCATCAACAAGTTCCTTTCCAATATTCATTGCACGTTGTTAAGGAAGAAGGTTCTACACCAGAACATCATGAATTTTTGTACAAAGGTTCTTCAGATCCCCGAAGAGAATTTTTAGATTCTTTGAAGGGTGCAGTGGGTTCATCAGGAGATATAATTGTTTACAGTGCCTCTTTTGAAAAGGGAATTTTAAGTAAAATCGGCAAATATTTTGGCGAAGAAAAATGGGCCGATTCCGTAAATGCACGAATGGTTGATTTACTTATTCCTTTTAGAAACTTTCATTATTACAATCCTGCCCAGCAAGGCAGTGCTTCAATAAAGAAAGTTTTGCCAGCATTGGTAGGCAAAGATTATTTTGGTTTAGGCATTCAAGGCGGAGCAGAGGCAAACACAGAATTTACCCGAGTTACTTATCTGAATGGGGAAAACAAAGAAAAAGTTTATTCAGATTTACTAAAATATTGTGAATTGGATACACTTGGAATGGTTTGGATTGTTGATAAATTAAAAGAGAAAGTGGAATGATCCCCATTCGACAATCATCAATCAATTTATAAAAGAAAAATAAAGACACTAGTTATGGCATTTTCAAAAATAAAAAAAGGAATTAAAAAAACACTAATAACTGGGACAATAGCCTATTCCGCATTATTTGCAACAGACATATTATCAAATTTTCCAACACAAAAAATAAAATCACAAAAAGAACTAGAAAAAATAGTCTATGAGGAAGCAACAATCCTGGGGATGGACACAAACATAATAAAATGTGAACTTCTAAATGAACTAGCGGGAGATTCAATATATGGCGGGGGCCTAAAAAACCAGTATATTTTCATCGGAGGATTACTCGCAAACAGAAAAATGATAAAACATGAACTCTATCACATTTATGATGGGCATGGGGATCATGATACAAAACTTGAAACAGAATTAAATTATTGGTTTATCGAAGAGCCAAAGGCAATAATATATTCATTTACTGGATTAAAACTATAACCATCAATTTATAAACAAATAACCAAAAACAAATAAATGGTAAATTTAGTAGCATACACAAAAATATATTTAAAAAACAGGGCAAAATATCCATTGCCATTTAGCAAATATGTCATCAATTATAAAGATGGTGATGAACAAAATAATACTCCAAAAAATTTAGAATTAATACCGAAAAAAGGCAATGAAGGAATCCACGAAAGAAGCCAACCAAAGAGCACAATTAGCAAAGGAAGAATAAAAAGCGAAGGATTAATGAAAACCCAGGTAAGAAGATATAGGGGAAAAAGATAAATAAAAACCAGGTAGCAATTTTAAAAAACGCAGAAACAATGAAATGATTCCACAAATAAATGCGCTTTCATAAAAAATGATTAACTAATTAATACCAAAGCTGAAACTATCATAAAAGGATTCATGATAAATTAAATTATTTAAACTTTACCTTCTCAACTTTCTCAAAAACAAACTTTTTCTTAATTAAAGATTTCAAAAACTTAGAAGGGTCTGAAAATTCCCTATTCAGATCAACATAAACCTTATTCTTACTAACTTTGACTTTTCGACCATACTTAGATTTGAAAACCTTGACATGTTCAGCAAACTCCGAGGAGGGTCCATAATGTCTAACAGTTTTACTAAGGGAACCAACCTTGAACCAATAATGTGAATCATCCCATCCATAATCCTTAACTTTGAAACCATTATAATTAAACTCTCGAACAATGCGATCAAGTAATGCACGCATTTTAGCCAAAGAAATATCTCTTTTACCTTCTAATGGTTTAACTGCAAGAACGAGGTAATCCTTCAACTTACCAACATCCACTTCTTTCAACTCAAACCACTTATCAGATCCATCATAATCTTTACACAATCTTACAAATTTTTTGAGTTTAATTAAAGAAACACCTGCCGCAGCATTACGATCAGACTGTACAGGATCAATTAAAACAAAAGAGCCCAATTTACTCCTATTCAAAGATTTCAAAGCAATTTTGGAAGAACTATAATGTTTTGCAGGATCTAAAAACAATGAATCCCCTGCAGAAGAGAACGCTTTAATCACCTTATCAAAAGAACTATAATGTGAGACCAAGATTTCAGAAACATACCCTGAAAATCCCTGCAAATAACTCTCCGCACCATACAAGTGGTTTGCTTTGAGTAAAAACTTCAATTTACGAACATCATCTTTTTTCTTGAGTTTCTTTTTTATATATTTAACATGCAATGGTGAAACATCCATAACATTCATTGCTTCTGAAGTTTTCTTAATATCCAAAACAGGTACAACTTCAAATATGATATCATTAACTACAATATGAAAATAATCTCTAGAGCCATGAACCACTGTAACATCTTTAAACTTCTTACGTAGAATAACGTAAAGCACAGAAGAAATATCCTGATCCTTATACAATTTATAATTGAATTTTACAAATATATCTACATCACGATTTCCTGGCAACCAAGTATCTTTTGCATAAGATCCACCTACAAAGAACTCAACATCCTTTTCATCTTTGAAAGAATCTAAAAAATTAGAAACAATTTTCTTTAACTTCTTCTTCTCTTCTTTGCTAGGAACAATATTAAACATAAAATTAAATTAAAATAGAACTTTAAAAGATTTACCCTAAAAACCGCTTCCAATTCCAAGATCAAGTAATGGTTTATCATTCAAAATTCCAAAAATCAAAGTATCTTCCCTTCCAAAAAAGAATTCAATTAAAGCAAAACCAGGAGTGAAGGATCTTCGATAAACCGCCCACAAACCTTCCTTTTCAGAAGTTAGACTCTCAAAAGAAATTCCCTCTTTTATTCCCCTCAAAGTAAAATATGAAAATCCTGGAGTCTCAAACCTGAAAACAGTTTTTTTATAATCATACTTAATATCTACCAGATCCAAAGATTCCCATCCATCTGAAGTTAACCGATATAATCCAATGGCCACAATTTGATTCAGAACAAGTAAATCATTTTGAACCTCAAATTCCAAAAATCCATCTCCCTCTTCACTCACTTCAATATCATAAAATCCAAAATTTACACTATCTGGAATAAATAAACTTTCTACAAAAGAAGGATGTGTTTCATATTCAGTAATACTTTCAATACTTCTACCGCTAACTTCAACTAAATTAGATAATCCATAACCAGTTTCGACAAAAATTCCATCTACTGGAATATTAACACTTTCAACTTCAATATTATCAACACAAATTCCCGCATTACAAACTAATTCTAAACAACAATCCGATTCACCCAAACAACTTCCACCAATAACATCAACACAAGAAACTTCCATAATATCTTCTGGAGAAAATAACGGAACTTCCTCTCGAGAATTCGATGCAGATTCAATAACGCCACGAAGCACTCTTCCACCAACCACATCTCCAACAGAAATTTCAAATAAATCATCGATTATTCTAGCATCATCAGAAACTAACATTTCTTGTGATCGCATAATACGTTCATCTGCAGAAGAAATAACTTCTTTCGATAATCCAACTTTATTTTGTAAATTTTTTATTTTAACAACATCGCTAACTGTTGAACTACTAGATAATAAAATATCCTCATCAATCCCTTTCCTAATTAAATCATTAATTCTTTCATTTCCTTCAAGTAAATTATATTCATTCTCTAATTGCCACCATAATGGGGCCACACTTTCATTAGATTCAGGAACATTTTCATCCATCAAACAAATACCATTTTCAGCACAATAATATCCTGCACTGCAACCACATGCAGAGCAATCATAAACTAATTTTTTTCGACTATTGCAATATAACGGTTTAGTTAATGAACATTCCCCTGGGGAAGAACCATCCCTACAAACATTAGAGCCCAAACTACTTGGCTTTGGCAAAGGGGAATCATCAGGAAAAACATAACAATAAGCAACTTCTCCACGGCAATTTTCATCACTACATCCCGTATTTAGATTTGGCCCAAATTCATTCAGAATCATCCCAAAAGGATTATTCCATTGTTCGCCACAAACACAAACAGAAACACTATTAAATTCACATATGGGCATGCAGAGGCCATATCCTCGATTTAAATAACAAATCCCATTATCTCCACAATCGCTAGTTTTCCAAACACAATCTTCCACGCAACTCCCACAGGTTTCAAAACTCTCACAAATCCCATTTCCGCAATTATCTTCTTCTTCGGAATTATAGGAACAACCAGACCTATCAAAACTGCAATCTGCAAAACAATCCAGGCTCCCAAAATCATATCCCAGGGACATGCAAGATTTAAAATTTAAATTACTTCCATCACAATCTTCATCTGGCCCAACATTTCCATTCCCGCAAGTATCTTCCCCGGAACCATCGCAAACCCCTACTGGGCAATCCAAATCCTGAGATGCAGAACCAGTAATCATGCCAGTGATTAAATAATGATTTTTAACGGCGACAGAACCAATAAAATAACTAAAAGAAACAAATAATAAAACTAATATCAAAACTGTGAAAATCCCATTTTTTTTCATATAATAGAAACAAGAATTAAGATATATAAATATTCCTATCTAAAATCCAAAAGATCTCAATAATCTTTCCCAAAATCCCATTGAGGGGGGAGCCATTTGAGGTTCACTTCCAATATATACCCAATAAGCATTACCAGGAACAACATCTAAGAAAGTTATACTAGAACTTTGATTAAATATTTGGTTTCCATCAAAAGAATAATTTTCTAATGAACTACCAACTAAATTCCAATTTTCGAGTAATGGATATGCAAAAGTTTCATTTAAAGTTCCATTAAATAATATACTTTGATCAAATTCAGAATAAATAATATATCCTCTCAAAGGTTCTATTGTTCCAATTTGTTTGATAATTTCTTCATAATTCAAATTCCATCCATTTGAATAACTTAAAATAATTGAAGAATTGAATTTACTTATTCCATCTTCAGCCAAATTAATTAATGGAATGGAAATATAATTCCAACCAGTTTTTAGATCTAATACATATGTATCTTGAGCCGGCGGAACAACAATACATGCTGGATCAGTACCACAATCTTCATCTGCACAATCTGTACTTAAATCACAATCATTGTTAAGTACATCATCACAAGTTAACTCAATAAGACTTTCATATCCTGTAACTAAACTATAATCTTCAGCCCAACCAAAAAGTCCATTACAAATTTGAACACTTCCTACACAAACTCCATCCTGTAAAGGATTAAGAGGTGCAACTAAATCATTATCATTTTCACTATTACAATCATTATCTAAACCATCACATATTTCAGCAACAGGTTTACCAGGAACACAAGAATCAACTACTGAAGCATTAACACAAAATAATGAACCAGTACTTGAACATTCTCCGACACCACAGGAAATTGAAAAAGAAACATAATTATCATCTGCAGTTCCATCGCAATTTTCATCAATACCATTACAATTATCATCTGCACCCTGGGAAGGTAAATCAATACAAGAATCAACCTGAACTCCTGAAACACAATCTAAAATTCCATTATTTTCACAAACCCCAACCCCGCAAGAAGTTGATTGTCCAAACCAATCTTCATCTAAACCATCTCCAGTTAGACCATTACAATCATTATCTAGGCCATCACATATTTCATCAACACCAGGATTAATAGAATTATCATTATCATCGCAATCATTATATCCAGTAAAATGTCCGATTCCAGAAGTATCACAATCAGAACTTTCAAGTACATAACCATCCCCATCTACATCCGTGCAGTCAAGAATAATTGCCTCAATACAAATACCTTCTTGACAAATTTCACCATTTGAACCACATGAAACTCCTTCAGGCCCATTATTTATCTGACAAAAACTAACAACACCCAAATTTGAACAGTTATTAATTGTGCACAAATTGTAATCATTACAATCTATATCAATTAAACATTCACAAATTGCCCCATCAATTGGATCTAAACTACAATCCTGGTCAATCCCATCGCAAATTTCTTGATTTGTAGGATAAACATTAGCATCGTCATCCTCACAATCACCATTTGTATTAGATAAGTTATAAAAACCCAAATCTTGCGATAATTGCATCATAGATCCAGAACATAATGGAATAATACCGGAATTTATATCCCCATGAGAATCTGAATCTCCATCTAAATAAGTATCATATAATTGCCATCTATCAATATCCCCATCATCACAATCATTATGTCCTAAAAATCCAGGTTCTGAATCACAACCAATACTTTCTAAATAATAATTATCGGAATCGGAATCAGTACAAGTTGGACCTGCAGAAGCAGGATCATTAATCATTTGTAAATTAACCGAATAAGGGGTACTAGTTCCGCTCATCCACATAACAGGAATATCATCACCATACACATCTGGCGCAGTATTTGGCAATCGATTATAATTGCCATCGAAAGAAATTTGAACCTCTTGACCCCATGCCTGTGAACTAAACTTTTTATAATAAATATCTGAATCTTCTTGAACGCCAGAATGATGCAAAGTATAAAATGCAAAAACATCATCACCCCTATTACTTAAAATTGGAATAAATCTTTTCCCACCACTTTCCATTTCAGTTTGGCCTGAAACAACACTATCATAATTCCAAATAGATCCAACGCCAATTTCTTTCCAAGCATGTTTTATTTCTTGTTCAGTACAACTCCAAACAACATGCAAATTATTTCCTTGAGTAACAAAAGAATATTCCCTTGTCCTATCATCTGAAATACTTATGTCACATGAAAAATCACCAACACTCCAAATTAAACTATCAGAATTTTCAAAAAAATTTGCACCATCCCATAAAAAGTATTTTAATTTTTCTTTTCCAGGATCATCACCCATATAAAATAAAACAACCAATGGAACACCATTATATAATGTGGCGCCAATTCTAACATTATCAAAACCAGTATTAGAAACAAATCCACTTTCAATTAAAGTATCAGTATCTTTTGTATATCTAAAATATTTAACATTTTCACTAATATCATTATCGGCTCGAGTAATAATAAAAACTTCATTAGCAGAAGTAACAACATTTGATCTCATATTATTTGTAGGATGATCTATAACAAAAATTTGACTTTCAATATCTGTATCAGAATTTGCAGGTGCATTAATTTTATTATAATAAATCTCATTTGAGGAATCTACAGGGTAAGTAACAAACACATTGCCCACTGAATCTCCCGCAAAAGATGCATGATAATTCATGCCATAATCAATTTCAGCAGCATTTTCAACATCCCAGCCCTCCGACAATGAATCGAATAATCCATCCCATGTAACTCCATAATCATTAGATAAAAATAACTGATCACGATCATCTGTGTTCAATACCCAAATATTACCAGATTGACCCATATGCATTTTCCACCTAGGATATCCCAATGTTACTTTTGGAGAATTAGTAATTTGCAATTCAAGAATTTGCCCGCCGGGTGCCAACAATGGACTTTTATCATTCACATCAAAAAAGAAATCCAATATTTTTTGAATAAAATTTCTATCAGAAAAATCCTCTGCACTAACAAAACTTGATGATACAAAAATAACTAAAAACATTAACACAAAGACTTTTTTAAACTTCATTATTATTTTTTTGGGCCAGCCAATAACCCTTCATCTCCCGAATCATCTTTTTTTAAACTTGGCTTTTTAAATTTTGGCCCATTTGCCGACAATTTCCTTATCAAAAAGAAAATTCCAACTAAAAATATAATTGAACCAAATATTAAATAGAAAATTGGGATGACACCTGCATTGGCTGCAGTGGCCCTTGTCCCTGCACTCTGAAAAGACAGCTTAGCAAAATCATTTTTAAAATCTAAATAGGTTGCCAAAACAATTGAATTCCCAACACTTAGTTCCCGATTTAAACCATTTGAAACAACGTACTCTGAATCATCAATCCATATTTTTACATTCTCAGAATTAACTGCATAAATGCTAAATGCATAAGAATTGTTGTCAATAACTAAATCATAATCTCCCCCAAATCCAATAACTTCTCCAGTATGTTCAGTAATATTTATTGAAATACCATCAACAGTTTGGGACCACACATCCCCACTTGACTCTTCAGTGTCATTTACAATAGTATCATTTACTGACCCGGCATCGGCAGGATCATCACCACTAGGGTTTCCAGGACTGTCCGGATTTCCAGGATCATCATCAGGCTCAGAATCACATAAAGCATGATCATCAGCTAAAACTAAATCATTATTAATATTAATCAAGGATTCATTATAAGGAATTGTTTGTATTAGAACCCCCTCCACATAGAAAGAAACATTATATGTATTATCAGCGCCAACAATTAAAAAATATTCGCCAGCAGTAGAAACACCACCAGTTTCATTAAAAGAATCTGCCCCATTATGCGCATTAGCATAAACAGAATAACCTGTCTGCACATCTGCACCACAATAAACATTACCATCAAATAAATTAAAAGTTGGGACTGCATTTACAAACGGTACAATAAACAACAATACAAATAACAAAATTCCCCTTTTCATAACATACTAAAACAACAATACATATTTAAATTTATCGGAAAGAATATAAACAAATGGTCTAAATAATCAATATGATCATAGGGCCATCAGGCATAGGCGGAGCAAAAGAAGCTGAATCCAATTTAGAATTTTTAAATAAGAATAATCTGGGGGCTGCCGAAGTAGCATTCACCCATAACACATATTTGAAAAAAGATGATGCAATAAGAATTGGCAAAATTGCAAAAAAATTAGACATTAAATTATCAATCCATGGTTCATATTATATTAATTTGAACGCTTCGGAAGAAATAAAAATAAAAAAAAGTAAAGAACGGATTTTAGATGCCTGCCAGATAGGTGAATATCTCCATGCAACACATTTGGTTTTTCATCCAGGATATTATGGGAAAGATTCGAAAGAAGATACTTATGAAAATATAAAAAATGAAATGCTAGATTTACAAAAAACATTGAAAGAAAAAAAATGGAAAATAAAACTTGCACCAGAAACAACCGGGAAAATAAATGTTTTTGGAGATTTAGATGAAACGCTGAAATTAGTAAAGGATACAAAATGTTCATTTTGTATAGACTTTGCACATTTGAAAGCAAGAAATCAAGGAATATTAAATTTGAAAGAAATAATTGAAAAACTGAAATCCTTCAAACATATACATTGCCATTATTCAGGAATAAATTATGGTCCAAAAGGGGAAAGAAACCATATTCCCATTGATATAAAAGAAACAAAAGAGTTATTGAAAGAATTAAAAAAATTAAATTGTACAGTAATTTGTGAAGCCCCGGACACATACAATGATGCAATTAAAATGCAAAAAATTTCTGAAAAATAACTTGGCAATTTTGTTAATTACATAATTAAAAAATATATAATGGATATTAAGAAAAGAAAAAAAAGATTTAGCAACCTCCTGAACCAATAGAAGCATCACTACCGCATTCCCAATTGCCACCATTTTGACCCCAACCATGTTCGCAAGTTGCAGATATGCACAGTCCAGGACAATTTAGCACATTTCCACCATGACTAGTACCCCCAGCGCATTCATTACCATCGATTGTAACTTGATCAAGAGGGATCGTTTCAGGATTAGTCAATCCAGTACTTTTTATTTTATCTCTAACATTTAACATAGAAGGACTCATCTCAGGATTATTCATTCCAGAAAAAATAACTACTCCTAAAATTAAAACTCCAATCGCAATTCCAATTATTTTATTATTCATTTATTATCACTCTCCTTTGATATTATAAAAGAAATGATAATTTTACATATATATATATCTATCGGTCAAAAAACAAACCTTTTCATTCAAGCAATTTCAGAAACACCATTAATCTTTTCAAATCTTATAACATTATCAACAAAACTTTCAATTTTAGGATCATGGCTGACAATAATCACTTGTTTAATTGCCAAATCATCCAAAATCATTCGCAATTTATCAACTTGTTCAGCTGAAAAACCATCTGTAGGTTCATCCAATATCAATAAATCTTTAGTATTTATATCAGACATCAAAGTATTAATAATTTGATTTAAAGCCAACCTATATGCCAATGCAGCAGCAGTCCTTTCACCTCCCGATAAATGATCATAACCAATATCATAACCATTTTGCAAAATTTTGGGACTAAAATCATAACTTAAACTAATTTCTAAATCCTCATTTTCAACTAATACTGTAAACCAATCCTTGAACAATGCATCGAAATCAGAATGAACTTTTTTCATAAATTGTTTTTCCATTAACGAAACCAAAGAACTAAACTCTCCTTCAATGAAACTTATTTTTTCCGAATATTTGACAATTTTTTCTTTAAATTCGAACTTCTTCTTTATATCTAAATTCAATTCTAAAATTCTTTCATTAATTAATTTCATTTCTCGCTCATTTACCAAAATATCTGAATTGCATCTTTTTTCAATTTCACTAATTTCATTTAACTCTAATTTCAACACATTATAAATTTCAGAAACATCGGGTAATTTTTCTATTATTTGATTTAAACCAATTTTTTGAGAATTTATTTCACCAATATCCTTTTTCATTTTATCTTGTTCTAAATTTAAATTTTCTAAATATGCCCTCTTATTTTCTAAATTCTCTTTTTTTAATTTTATAACTTCAATTTTATTTTTTTCTTTCCTTAACTCATTTAATTTATTTTTTAATTCATTAATTAATTCAAAATTTTTAATTTCCTCAGATTTATATTCATTAATTAACTCATTAGCATCTTTTAACTTTAAATTTTCAAGATATTCGATATTATGTTTATGGTCATTACTCACATTTTGTTTACATACTGGGCAAGAATTCAAACCAGTTATGTCCTCCTTTAATTTATTAGAATTCCTTATTACAAACTCAAATTCTCCAATTTTTTTACTAATTTCCCTAGTTTCAAGCTCTATCCTTCCAATACTTTCTTCAGTGTCTGAAATTTTTTTATTAAATAATTCAGAATCTGAAATTTTATTATTCTTTAATTCCTTTTCTAATTCATTTATTTCCGAAATTAAATTTTCAACAGATCTTTTATTGTTTGATCTTTGATTAACAAAATTTCCCAATTTATAATCAAAAAGTTCTAAATCCCTCTTTATTTCATCTCTTTTCTTTGTTTTTTCTTCTAACAATTCAACATTTTTTCTTTTATTATCTAATTCTAACCTAACTTTGATTAACTTTTCCTTAGAATTGCCCAATCCTTCGCCAATCTCTTTAATTCTTAAACTCTTTAATTCTTTTTCATTAGTTAATCTTTCTAAATCTGAACTCAATAGATTGAACTCTTTCTTTCTTTCTTTTAATTTAGATATTAATATTTTAGAATTCTCTAAAACTCGTTTATATTTGTCAATACCGAAAACTCTCCTTAGAATATTTAATCTATCTTCAGGTTTATTTAACAAAATATTCTTCATCTCTTCCTGGGGAGTATATATAGTATAATTGAATATTAAAGATTTAGATTTAGTCAAAGATTCCGTAGGATAATTAAACAACTCTAAAACCCTTTGTTTTAATTCTACTGGGCTAAGTTCTTCCTTTTTTGAATTAACAGAAAAGAAACCAGATATTTGATTGATTTTGTCTTTAGATTTTTTTAAATTTCTTCGGATAATAATATCTTTTTCATTAATTTCAAAATTTAATTCAACAAAACCTTCATCCTTTCCCTTTCTTAATAGGCCATTACCAGAAAGATTACCTTTTCTCAAACCAAATAAAACAAAATCAATAGCTAATAATAGAGAAGTCTTACCAGAACCAATATTTCCACTCAATAATGTGCTCCCTTCAGGGAAATTTATTTTTTTATTACCATAACTTCTAATATTTTCCAAAGTTATACTTTTGATTCTCATAGCCCAATAACCCCCAGACTATCTTTTAAAACTCTCAATTCAAAATCTGAATTCTTCTCACCATCTAACTTCTCTTTATCTAAAGATTCTAACAAAGAATTAAACAATTCCACACTCGAAGTATTTTTTTTAACCATCTCTTCTTCAACATTATCCTCAATTTCTAATTCTTCGAACTCTTTAATTTTTAAAGCAGAAGTATTTTTTAAAACAACAAATGCAGAATTTAAAGAATCAAACAATCCTTTAAAATCAATATCAGATAATCTCCCACTTTCCAAAACCCCCACTAATCTTAACAATACAATGCAATCATCAATATTCTCAACTTTATCTAAAATATAATCCTTAACTTGATTGGAATCTTTGCCACTAAGATCAATATTATACTTTTTAACAGATTTCAATTTAATGGGCACATACTCGGAATCTTCAAATGAATTTATCCAAAAACCACCATGTTCAAATCTTTCTAATTCACCAAAATTATTAGGAAACAAAGCACCAGGATAAACTATCCTACCATATGGTTCCTTAATTTCATTAAAAATATAATGGGGATGCCCTCCAGCATAATAATCAAAACCCTTAGGTAAAATAGCTGCAGGTTCGGAGGAAATCATAGCCAAATGTTCAGGTTTGAATTCTGTCAAAGTAGTGTGAAACATGAATATTTTTTTTCCAGCCTCATTCTCTAAATTATTTCTATCTAACAATTCATAATATCCTTTTTCTAATCCAGCTTTCTTACCGAATAAACCTGTAATTTTTACGCCAGACTTATCTTCAGTAAATTCTAATTTATTATCATTAAATTTTACAACATTGATAACTAAACCTGCATTTTCAAAAACATCAAGCATAGTCTTTCCAGATGGAGAATAATCATGACTTCCAGGTATAATATAACAAGGAATCTCACTATCTTTCAACTTTTTCAAATGTAAAACAGTTTCTTTAATCAGATCAATTGAAGGTAAGGCAGTATTAAATAAATCTCCAGCAATTAAAACAAAATCTACATCCCTATTAATACATTCTTGAATACTTTTAGAAAAAACTTTCATATTCAACTCTTTTAATTTAAGATCAGACCACCCACCTATGTGACAATCTGCCAAATGTGCAAACTTCATAAAAAAGAGAATTAAAAGAAACTATTAAAGTTAACTAAAAATTGAATCTATATAATTAAATCTTCCTTTTCTTAATAACTAAATAACCATCTAAACCATTCGCCAAATGTTTCTAAAGATGATCCATTGTAAAATGGTGGCGTAAACATTAAATCCTCGGTAGTTACCCAATAATAAAATCCTGGATTAAATGATGTAACTGAATCATAAACAAACTCACCATTCTCAATTGTTACTGAAACCCCTTGACCACTTGTAGTATTATTTACTGCAATCAGATTCCAAGCATTATCCATTAATGAATATTCTGAAACAATTGGAGTTCCCAAAAAAGTTAAACTTTTAGCAGAGGAAGAATAAACATAATATCCCCTCAATGGTTCTAAATCAAATTCAT